>DASVVZ010000325.1:0-3567 GCA_036389875.1 Pyrinomonadaceae bacterium | reverse complement strand
GGGCAAGAGTTTTCCTGAAGGACATCTATCTGGACTCCCGGCAGCCTTGAGTGATGATGGTGGAAGCTATGTTGACGATTTTCCACTCGCCCTGTACGCGCACGAGCTGTAGGGAATTGTAGCCGCAGTTGGTCAGGCGCTCTCCCACGTGAAAGTCATAGCGTCCCCAGACCGTGGCCATGTCGCCCTGTACGCGCACCTCCTCGTCGAACATTCGCTCGCGAAACGGCTCTTTAGATTCCGCCACCATTTTGATGAAATCCTCCAGTGCTAAGAGGCGCACCGCCGGCTGTCCCTGCCGCGTGATTGTGGAGACAAGGCGGCCTTCGGGGATAAACAGGCCGCGAAGCGCGTTTAAATCTCTGGCCTCCATGCTTGCGAACAGTTGGTTGACGGTCTTCATCACATCAGCCTCGCCCGCTCCCTTCTGCTGACTGACTATTATCTCTGCCAGTTCGGTGATGAAGCGGCCGAGCGGTCGTCCCGTGGCGCGCGGGACGCTCGTGTTGACCTGCACTGCTATGGCGACTCCGGCTTCGGGGAAGTACATCATCTCTGTGATGTAGCCTGGGAAGAAGCCACTGTGGCCGTAAGCAGTCCCGAGCGCAGTCGTACGTATGATGACTCCAAGGCCGTACTTTGTTTCCGGGCCGAGCCGCGCCGGAACTCCCTCAAGCATCGTGGGCAACAGAGACGGCGAAAAGGCTTTCCCCTCGTAAAGAAGCTTGGCTCAGCGCGCCAGGTCTTCCGCCGTCGAGGCAATGCCTCCGCCCGTCCATTCGAACTGCGGGTTGATAATCATACGGCCGCCGTTAATCATCGCGTCCGCGCCGCCGAAGGGATTGTCCTGGCCCGCGTAGCCTTGCGCCAGGCGCGGGATTTCGCGCCGGTCGGACGCGACAGTCTCGCGCAGGTTAAGAGGCACAAGGATCCTGCGCGCGAGCTCCTTGTAATAGGTGCTGCCCGTGATGCGCTCTATTATCATCCCCAGGACGATGTAGTTGGTGTCGGAATAATCCCAGCCCTTTCCGGCGGCGAAAGGCGCTGCCGTGTCCAGTATGTAAGAGACCAGTTCTTCAGGCTTCCAGATCCTTTCAGGATTCGCCGTCAAGTCTCTGGTGAACTGCTCCTTGAACTCGTAGCGCACGAGCCCGCTCGTGTGATTCATCAGCATTCTGACCGTGATGTCGCGCGCATTCGGCAGACGCCGGAACCACTTCTCGCCGCCCAGATATTTTTCTATGGGATCGTCCAGGCCAAGCTTCTTCTCCGCCACGAGTTGTAGGGCGACGGCCGCCACGTAAGTCTTCCCCACGCTGCCTTGCAGCATCAGGTCCCGCGGCGTCATGGGCGTTTTCGTCTGCACGTTGGAGAGCCCCACGGACAATCCCATAATGGTTCCGTCGGCCAGAGCTACGCCCAGATTCGCGCCCGGAAATTTCCCGCCCGCATGAAGCTCGTTCAACTTTTCCTGAAGCTTCTGACGCAGCGCTTCCGCGCCTGTCTTATCGACCGGCCGCGCCGGGCAGCCGAAACAGGCGCTCAATATTAAGAGGCACGAAATAGCTGCCTGAGCCATTGGCTTTCGATTCATACGGTTTCCCCGCGGCCGAATTTGAAGTGCAAGGGCCGGTAAAGCGCGCGGCCTCTCAAAGACTATTACAAGAAAACGAATTTATCTCCAAAATGTGATGAGAGGGTAGCCTGAAAGGACAAACAGGCAGCCCGCGAGGACGAACAACACCGGGGATATTTTCGCCCGGGTATAAAATAAGCGTTGGCGAAAACGAACGTTCGTGCTATATTACGGCCCGAATTTTCAGAGGGCCAGGAGATGCGAATGAGTTCAGGGGCAGCTGCAAGGCCGGCCGCGAAGGCGCGCAAGGCGCACGGCGAGCGCACGCGCCAGAGCATTTTGGAACGGGCGGTAGACCTTGCTTCGGCGGAAGGATTGGAGGGGCTGACCATAGGGCGGCTGGCCTCGGAGATGAAGATGAGCAAGAGCGGGCTCTTCGCTCACTTCGGCTCCAAGGAGGAGTTGCAGCTTGCCACCGTGGACGCCGCGCGCGCCGTTTTTATACGCGAAGTCATTCGCCCCGCCTTCGAGACGAAAGAGGGGCTGTTGAGGCTCTGGCAGCTGTGTGACATCTGGCTCGGCTACGTGCATGACGGGGTGTTTCGCGGCGGCTGCTTCTTCGCCGCGGCTGCCTCTGAGTTCGACAGCCGCCCCGGCCCCGTTCGTGACCGCATAGCTGAAATCATGAAGGAATGGCTCGCCACGCTCAGGCGCGCGGTCATGGACGCGCAAGCAGAGGGCCAGCTTGAACCCGGCGTTGACCCTTCGCAGCTTGCTTTCGAGTTCAATGCGCTTGAGCTCGGGGCCAACTGGGCTTTCCAGTTGTACGGCGACAGGCAGGCGTTCGCGCGCGCGCGCGACGCCATACTCGAGCGGCTGCGGCGTCACGCCACCAGGAGCGGCGCGTCCGTGCTGCCTTCCTCGTCAAAGGGAAAGAGGGCGCGCGTTTCCGCAGCAAAGTGAGGCTCAAACTATGCAGGCATTCACAGAACATCACTCATCACCCTCGATTGTCTTTAAGAGAGGGGCCGCGTGGGAAGGAATACGCCTTGAACACTTTCGTTTCCGCGCGGGCCGTTTGCCGGAGCACGTACACAAAGAGCACCTGGTTATCATGCCCCTGAGCGAAAGCTGTAAGGGAGAGATACGAACCGCGAGCGGCTTTCGCGTCGAGGGCAGCAACAGGGGCAGCGCCTGCGTGATTCCATCCGGCCAGGCGCTCGCGGCGCGGCTGGAAGGCGATGCAGAGCATCTGGCAATCTATCTTGACCCGTCGCTGGTCTTACGCGCGGCCTCGGAGTCGCGTGCGCCTTCCGGCATCGAAGTCATAGAGAAATGCTCTCTGGACGACCCGGTCATCAGCCACGTGGGCGCGGCGCTTCTGGCCGAGCTTGATGCGGAAGGCTTGAGCGGTCGGCTCTACGCGGAATCGCTCGCCAACTTGCTTGCGGTTCACCTGCTCAGGCATTACACGGCCGCAGGCGGTGGCGGGCAGAAGTTTACGGGCGGCCTTTCGGGACAGAAGCTGCGCGCCGTAACGGACTTCATAGCGGATAATTACGAGCAGGATTTGAGCCTGACGGAGCTTGCGCGGGCGGCGGGCATGAGCACCTTCCATTTCGCGCGCGAGTTCAAGAGAGCCACGGGCACTACGCCGCATCAGTACCTTATAAAGTTTCGCGTGGAGCGCGCAAAAGCCTTGCTGGCCGAAAGCGAGATGCCGCTCGTAGAAGTGGGCTTTCGCTCCGGCTTCAGTCACCAGAGCCACTTCAGCCGTCTCTTTCGCAGGCTGACGGGCACCACGCCGCTCTCTTATCGCCTGATGTTTCAGAGTTGATCCCGTTGCCGGATTTCAAAGCACCTTGAAGCGAGCAGCAAGATTAGTCAAAGCTCGGCAATAACAGGAAAGACCGGAACGACAGGTCGCCTTTATCCTCTACTCCAACGTTGAAATACCAGATCGGAGTAAGGAGAAGGCGATGAAAAAGAGA
>DASVVZ010000324.1:0-3814 GCA_036389875.1 Pyrinomonadaceae bacterium | reverse complement strand
CTTGCATTAAATTTTTGTCATCAAGCGGGCTGCTTAAAGTTTTGCTTACGCGATTTTTGCAGTTATTCGGTCTTTTAATTTCGCACCCCTGATCCATTTGGCACCGGAATCGAGGGAGGAACACCTGTTATGTTCGAGAATCTTGTTGAGTCTACTTCGCATAAAGAGGATCTTGCGAGGAAAGGTTCATTCATAGGCGGCACGATCCTGATCTACGCTCTGATCTTGACCGGCCTCTTCATCGGCAGCATCTTCTGGTACGACGCCCAGCTTGATAACCAGAACCTTGAGCTTGTGACGCTGGTTGCGCCAGTGCCCATCGAGGAGAAAGCGCCGGACAAGCCACAGGCCGCGCCCAAGCAGCAGGCCGCCAGCCAGGAGCGCGAGGTTACCACGGTGCGCGAGATGACCACCGAGCGCCCCGAGGCGGCACCGAAGGAGATTAAGGTCACGACTTCGCAGTCACCGCCCGACGTGCAGGGTGCGCGTGTAGGCAATCGTGACTACATTGCGCCCGGCGGGCCTACGCTTCCCGGTGCCGGTGCCGGATCGGGCTCGGGCAGCGGCAGCGGCACGGGCAGCGGCGCTCCTGTTGACGTGGGCGAACCGCCTCCGCCGGCTCCTAAACCGACTCCTGAGCCGCCAAAGCGCACGGCTCCGATTTCGGGCGGCGTCTTGAACGGCAGGGCCATCAGTCTTCCGAAGCCCGCGTATCCTGCGGTCGCAAAGGCAGCGCGCCAGACCGGCACGGTTACAGTTCAGGTGACGATTGACGAGAACGGCAGCGTTATCTCGGCACGCGCCGTGAGCGGCCCGCCGCTTCTTCTGGCGGCGGCCCAGCAGGCTGCTTATGGTGCGAAGTTCTCGCCCACGAAGCTTTCCGGCCAGCCCGTGAAGGTTACAGGCGTGATTACTTATAACTTCCAGTTGTAGTGGCCGGAGGCTCAGTCACCTGTGAGCAAAGGCGCAGGCCGGACTCATCCGCCTGCGCGCTCACAGGTGTCTGAATGTCCCGCTCTAAATTTAATGAATTAAAACCTTTTGGAGGGGTTTACCGTGAATATATTAGCTAGTTTTCTCGGAACGAAAGCCTTCGGCTTTTTCGTCTTCTTGTGGCAGGAAGCAGCGCCGGCAGGCGGCGCGGGTGATACAGGCAACGCCTTTACCATCACCGAGATGCTCAAGCACTTGGGCTGGGTAGCGCTGGGCGTGGTCATTATCCTCTTGATCATGTCCGTCTATTCGATAGCCATCATGGTCGAGCGCTTCTTGACCTATAGGGCTGCTAAGCAGCAGTCACGCCAGTTCGCGCCGCGCGTCGCGCAGGCTCTCAAGAACGACCGCATAGAAGAGGCCATCAACATCTCTGACAAGCACAGAAAGTCGCACCTTGCGATGGTGGTCAATAGCGGTCTTCAGGAGTTCAGAGCGCACGAGCAGTCGAACGAGATTTCGGGCGATGAGATAGAGGCTTCGAAACGCGCCCTGCAACGCGCCATTGCCATCAAGACGGCTGAGTTTCGTCGCGGCCTTTCGGGACTCGCGACCATCGGCTCGACCGCTCCATTCGTCGGTCTCTTCGGCACGGTGTTCGGCATCATCAACGCGTTCCAGGGCATGAAGAGCGCCGAATCGGCCGGTATCGCTGCCGTGGCAGGCGGTATCTCGGAAGCGCTCTTTACAACGGCTCTGGGTCTGGCCGTGGCCGTGCCCGCTGTGTGGCTCTTCAATTACTTTACCAGTAAGGTTGACGGCTTCGTAGTTGAGATGGATAACTCGGCTTCGGAGTTGATTGACTACTTCCTGAAGAACCGCACACGCCAGTTGAAATCATAGTCAGGTGAGCAGACGGGCGCGCGCGCGGCGTGGCTCCATGCTCTTCGCGTTCGGTGTGCCGCCCCTTTGCGTCAAAATGGATGGCAAACCCCTCCTACTTGATCGGCCTCGGTCGAGCGGATGCGGCGGGGCGCACGAACTGCGACAGGGAGCGGGCAGAGTGGGCGCTCCTGATGCTCACGAAGCACTACTGTAAGGAGATTTAGCGTTATGGGAATGAGTGGAGGCGGCGGCGGAGGACTTAACTCCGAAATCAACGTCACGCCGATGGTGGACATCATGTTGGTGCTGCTAATCATCTTCATGGTGGTCACGCCCTTCTTGCAGCAGGGCGTGACGGTGGCCATCCCGCGCGAGACCAACAGCCCGGACGTTGACCCGGCGATTATCAAAGAAACTTCGGTTGTCATCTCGATTCCCGCAGATGGCGAGTACTATCTGGGGAAAGAGAAGATTAACAAAGGCGACATCGGCACGGAAGTTAAACGCCGTATGGAGAAGAAGCCGCCCGAAGAACAGATCGTCTATATCAAATCCGGCGTCGGCGTCTCTTACGGAGACGTTGTCGCTGTGATTGACGAAGTCAGGCGTAAGGGAGAGGTTCAGCAGATAGGTCTTGTCGCCGATAAGAAGAAGAAGGGCGGTGCGGAGGCTCCAGCGCCTGCGCCCGCATCCTAATATTTATCAGTCCGGACAACGGGCGGACGCGGCTTGAGGCGTCGGCTGCTTGTGGCGAGAGCAAAGCGGCCAGTGCTTTTACGAGAGCGCCCGCTCCGAATGTCCTGCGAGTCGTTTAAGGAGTTTTGTTATGGGAATGGGTGGAGGCAATAGTGGCGAAGGCTCAAGGGCCGTACCCTATATTAACGTGACGCCGCTGATTGACGTGCTGCTGGTTCTGCTGATTATCTTCATGGTGGTGACGCCTCTGAAGCCCAGCCGCTTCAAGGCGCTGATTCCCACGCCGCCGAAAGAGGAGCAGGCACAGGCCACGGCCTTCGAGCTTAACCTGCGCGTCGACATTGCTAAGGACCTCAAAATGCAGTTGAACGGTCAGGATATGGGGACCGTCAACGATACCAGCCAGTTGAGCACTACGCTTGCGGGCATCTTTCAGCAGCGCAAAGACAGGAACCAGTTGAACCCGGCCACGGGCGAACTTTACAAGACCGTCTTTATCAAAGCGCCCAAGTCGGTCAAGTATGGCGACGTGGTCAAGGTGATAGACGCCGTCAAGGGCGCAGGCGCAAGCCCCGTAGGCTTGCAGGTTGACGCCCTGGAACAATAATGCAAAAGTCAGAGTGCAGCAGTGATGAATGAAAGGCTATTCCTTCTTTAATTCATCATTCTGCGCTCTGCCTTCATCATTTCTTTTGGAGCTATCAAGCGATGAAACTCTCTCAAGCCAGGTTCGCGCTCCTGATCCTGGTTCTACTCGTTGGCATGCCGGGCTGCGGCGTCATCAATCGCATACGCGCTAAGAACGAGATTAACGAAGCGGCACGCGCCTACAAGGCCGGTAAATTCGTCGAAGCCCAGCAGCATTCGGAGCGGGCGCTTCTGCTCTACCCGGATGATAAGAACGCGCCGCTCTTCATAGCCCGCTCGATTCACGCCCAGTACAAGCAGGGTGTGGAGACGCCGGAAAATCTTCAGAAGGCGAACGACGCCATAGAAGCTTACAAGCGCATTCTGGCCAAGAACCCGAACAACGACGAAGCCTACAAGGCCGTGGCTTTCCTGCTGGGGCAACTGGGCAAGACGGACGAGCAGATGGCCTGGATTAAGCAGCGCGCCACAGACGAGACTGTGGAGCCTTCCAGGCGAAGCGAGGCTTACACCTTCATGGCCAACAAGGAATGGGAGTGTTCTTTCGCCATCACGGAACAGAAGACCAACCAGAAGACCGTCGAGAAAGAGGGCAAGACCGTCATACAGTGGGTCAAGCCGCAGAGCCAGGAAGATTACGACAAGATAAACA
>DASVVZ010000323.1:0-33511 GCA_036389875.1 Pyrinomonadaceae bacterium | reverse complement strand
CTTTCTGTCATCACGCTCTCCGGCGACAGGCTGGTCCTCATCTGTCCCCCTCAGCACCCACTGGCCTCGCGCAAGAAGGTCAAGGCAACGGAGCTTCAGGGCCAGGGCTTCGTTCTCTTCGAGCGCGACATCCCCACGCGCCGCGCCACCGACAAGATTCTGAAGTCGCACAACGTCACTGTCTCGCGCGTGGCCGAGTTCGATAACATAGAGACTATCAAGCGCGCTGTTGAAGTCGGCATGGGCTGCGCGATTGTCCCTCGCCCGAGCGTGCTGGACGAGCAGAGAAGCGGGCAACTCGCCGTCGTCGCCCTCTCGGAGCCCGAATGGACTCGCACGGCCGGCATCATACACCTCTCCGCGCGCCCGCTCTCCATAGCCGCGCGGAAATTCATAGAACTACTAACGGAATAATCCGTAGAGTCCGTAGAGTCTATAGAGAAGCACGCTTCTTTACTCTTGCGGACTCTGCGGACTCTCTTGACTCTTTTATGTCTGAACTGACGAGATTGTCGGCAGCCCGGCTCGCCGAGCTTATACGCAAGCGGGAGGTTTCGCCTGTAGATGCGGTTGAGGCTTACCTGTCTCGCATAGAGAGTTTGAATCCGGCGCTGAATGCGATTGTCACGCTTGCGCCGGATGCCATCGAGCGCGCAAAGGAGATGGAAGCGGCCCTGATGCGCGGCGACGGGACGGGCGCTCTTTACGGCGTGCCCGTGACGGTGAAGGATACGTTCGATGTCGCGGGCCTGCGCTCTACAAGCGGCTCGCGCCTGAGGGCCGAGCGTATTGCCGGCCGCGACGCGCAGGCTGTCGCGGGCCTGCGCGCCGCGGGCGCGATTATCCTCGGCAAGACGAACGTGCCGGAGATGGCGCTCACCTATGATTCCGACAATCCGGTCTTCGGTCGGACAAACAACCCGCACGATTATTCGCGCACGCCCGGCGGCTCAAGCGGTGGTTGTGCCGCCTCCGTCGCCGCCTCTCTTTCAGCAGCGGGACTGGGCAGCGACCTGGTGGGCTCCATACGCATCCCCGCGCACTTCTGCGGCATCTTCGGCCTGAAGCCCACGTCCTCTGCCGTCTCAGGGATGGGCCATTGCCCTAGCATGACTGGGCGGCTCAAGCAGGCAGCGGCCTTCGGGCCACTGGCCCGCTCCGTCGAAGACCTCTCCTTGATGTTCGAAGCGCTCGCGGGCGAAGCTTCATCTGCACAGTGGGAAGTTGAGGAATCAAAGAGTGCGCGCGTCGCGTGGTACACGCACGACGGCGTCCGGAAGGTGACGGAAGAGACCGCGAAGGCGGTTGAAAAGGCTGCAAGCGCCCTTGCCGACGCCGGGTTTGAAGTCGTGGAGGCGCGGCCTCCGGGGATAGAGCGCGCGCCGGCTCTCTGGTCTGAAAGATTCTCGCCGGATGTGGTTGAAGCTATGCGGGAAGTCTACAGGACACGAGAGGATGAGAGAAAAGCCGGCGGGGCCGTTCGCGCTCTCCTTGAGCGCAGCAGGGATGCTCCCGCAAAGACGGAGGCCGAGCGGCTAGTGATTGACGAGGAATGCGCGCGCCTTCGTCATGCTCTTATAGAATGGATGAGGGAGCGCCCTTTGCTGCTGGCTCCGGTCGGAGCCGTTCCCGCCTTCAAACACGGCGCGCGGAAGGTCTCTGTCGAAGGCGAAGAGATGAGCGTCTTCAATGCTTTCAGCTACGCGCAAAGCTTCAATACCTTAGACCTGCCTGCGGCCTGCGTGCCCGCGGCGCGCACGAGCGAAGGGCTCCCCATTGGAGTTCAGCTCATAGGCCGGCCTCAGAGCGAAAGGAATCTTCTAAAGGCGGCGCGCATTCTGGAGGAGGCGCTGGGCGGCTTCAACCGCCCGCCCGATTCTGCTTCAACAAAGAGCCACAATTAGTTATAGTTCTCAGCACGAAATCATCCGAGAGGCGCCGTTCAGCAAGGAAGCGTCTGTTCCCATCTCTAACGGAGGCGTGTCATGCAACCAGCAACAGCAATTCTTCTTCAGGCCGAGGGTGTAGCAGCGTTTGGCCTGCTCTTCTTCTTCATCTTTATAGCCGTAGCGCTGCTCATCATCGCGGCCAAGACGATTAAGATCGTGCCGCAGGCCACCGTCATGCTCATCGAGCGGCTGGGGCGCTTCAGCCGCGTCGCCACCAGCGGCCTCAACATCATCGTGCCCTTTCTGGATAAGCCGCGCAGCATTTACTGGACGAACACTCGACCGGGGATGAGCTCCATTGACCTGCGCGAGCTGTTCATAGACCTGCCGCCGCAGCCCGTCATCACACGCGACAACGTGACGATTCATGTTGACTCCGTGGTCTACTGGCAGATAACAGACCCGATTAAAGCCGTCTACGAAGTCGCGGACCTGGTGGGCGGCATCGTGCAGTTGACCATCACGGGCATGCGCTCAGTGATGGGCGAGATGGATCTGGATCACACGCTCTCTTCGCGAGACCAGATAAACGCCAAGCTGCGCATTATCCTTGATGAAGCGACCGACAAGTGGGGCGTCAAGGTGACGCGCGTGGATGTCAAGAACATCAATCCGCCCGAAGACGTACGCCTGACGATGGAAAAACAGATGACCGCAGAACGCAACCGCCGCGCCCTGGTGCTTCAGGCGGAGGGCGACAAGCAGGCGGCCATCACGCGTGCCGAGGGCGAAAAGCAGGCTGCGATTACGCGTGCCGAGGGCGAAAGCCAGTCGGCCATTCTCGCCGCAGAGGGCGCGGCGCAGGCCCGCCTTCGCAATGCCACGGCCGAGGCCGAATCCCTTGGCCGCATAGCCCAGGCAATGCAGGGCCACGGCAACCCGGCGCAATACATGATTACCGCGCGTTACATAGAATCCCTGCGCGACATGACCCGCACCAACAATGCTAAGGTCATCTTCATGCCCGTGGAGACTTCGAGCATGCTCGCCAGCGTAGGCGCGCTCAAGGAAGTCTTCGCGGAAACCGGAGAAAGACGGCAGGACGGCGGCCAGCAGCAGCAGCAACAGCCGCCGCCCACGCGCCCGCGCCAGCTCCCCGGACAGTGATGAGAAGCCGGCGGCATATAAAAAGAGAAAGGATGGAGGGCTTGAGAAACCCTCCATCCTTTCTCTTTTTAGTCAGACTCTTTTAGCTTGTGATGTGAGATTACAGTGTGGCGGGAGCCTTGCGGGAGAAGCTCGCTTTTTATCAGAACGATTTCCGCGACCCTGAAGCTTTCGGTCTCGAACTTCCCGGCTTTATGCAGGCCCGCCAGCCGCTTTGCGCCTTCGGGCGAGCGCAGGCGTGCGATTGTCAGGTGCGGGTGAAAACGTTTTCGCTCTCTGGCAAAGCCCGCGGGCGCGCACTCGTCTTCCAGCTGTTTGTGAAGCTTATCAAGCCGCCCGGAAGAATCAGTTACCCCCAGCCAGAGCACGCGTGGGGTGCCGTAGGGAGGAAACGCGCCCGTGCCTTGCAGGCCAAGCTCGAAGGGATTTATGGCGGAGGCCGCGCGCTCCAGAGCGCCTGTCAGGCGCTCTACCCTGCTCTCTTCCGTATCCCCGAAGAATTTCAAAGTCAGGTGCAGCTTCTCTTCACGCTCCCAGCTGGCCCTTGCATCGGGCGCGTCTTCACGCAGCCGTGACATGTAGCCCGCGGCCAGCGCGCGTATCTCCTGAGGCAACTCTATCGCGCAGAAGAGACGGAGACTGGACGGCGCTGCTCCGGCCGTCTCGCCGTCCGAAGCTCCGCTTTCATCGTCTTCGCGCCTTTTCGGTCGCGTCTCCTGGTGCTTCACCTGAACCCTCTCGGTCAGCCTGCCGGAAGCAACACCGTGGTCTCGCGTGTTGCTCGCTCTACGGCTGCGCGCGTGAAGGGAAACGTGCGCGGGGTGACGTTTATCCAGTCTTCCAACTGGTCTTTCCAGTGGGGGCTTGTGGGGATGCCCGACTGGCCCAGCGTGATGCCGTGCTGTGTCCTGTCCCAGTCGCTCGCGTCTGCTATGAAGCGCATGGAGACGCTGCGGCCCACGTTGACGGTGGTGAGATTCGCGCCCGCACCGCTTTGCGGGAAGGGCGGAATCAAAAACTGCTGCCCTATGAGCGGCACTCGCGCCAGCGGGTGCTGGAAGCTCACCTGGCTGTAGCGCCCCCAGGTCCACTTCGTCTCGTCCGCGCCGAGCCGCTTCGTCAGAGCTGCGCGCGCGTCCGCGTAACAGGCAAGCAGCAGATCTGCGTACGTCGTGAACTCTTTAGGGAGCCAAGCGCGCGGCTGTTCCGTGATGAGCCTGTCTATGAGCGTGCCCGCGTTACCCCAGTTGTACTCCTTAGCCAGCTCTTCGCCTATGGCGGCTTTGAGGACGCGGTTGCGAAAGGCCAGGCGCATCTCGGCCACCAGCGGCGCGACCGTAGAATCAGGAATGACCTGTCCGTTCCACTTCTGAATCGCGGAGAGCATGGCCCGCCAGCTCTGCTCCAACTTCTTATTCTCTTCTATCGAGCCATCTATCTCCGCCGGGGCAGGAGTCTTCGCAAGAGCCTTGGCAGTCTCGCGCGCGAAGATAAAGCCTGGGATGGAGAAGGTGTCGCCTTGAATGGCTCGAAAGTCATCAATGGTAAGACGCGGCTTCGCTTCCAGAAGCTCAAGGATGCGGCGGGCGCGATAGGGCGCGGCCCACTCGTGCGTCAGAAAGTAGGGGTAATCCGTGCCGACTATGCGCTGGTTGGCCGTGACGATGATACCCGACGGCGGGTCGAACAGGCGCGGCAGCTTTTCGAAGGGAATGTAGCCGGTCCATTCGCCCGCATCCGTGGAGCCGTCGTAAGGGAGGCTGCCGTCGCCGGAGCGTCTGAGCGGCACGCGCCCCGCAGCCGTGTAGCCTATGTGGCCGTCAACGTCAGCGTAGACCATGTTCTGCATGGGCGCGGTGTACTTGGAGAGAGCCGTCTGAAACTCCGTCCAGTTGCGGGCTGTGTTGATGGCGAAGAAGCCTTCGGCGGCGCTCAGCCGCGGGTCGAGCGCAGTCCATTGAAGCGCGTAACGATTGCCTGCGCGCTCGAAAACCACTGGACCGTGACGTGTGACGGTAACATCCAAACTCTGCGTCTCGGTCTCTGTGCCCGTAAAGCCCTTGCGAACTCGTATCTCTTCGCGGCGCACGGCGGCCTCGCGCCAGCCCGAAGGCGTCATATAGCGCGCCGGATTCTGCGGATCGAACTTTTCCAGGTAGAGGTCGGACACGTCCGGCCCCACGTTGGTGAATCCCCACGCGATGCGGTCGTTGTGGCCTATGACAACGCCTGGAAGACCGGGCGAAGTCACGCCTGCCACCCGCAGGCCCGGCGCGCTCAGGTGAACCATGTACCAGATGGAAGGAGCCGAAGGCAGCAGGTGCGGGTCGTTGGCCAGAAGCGGTTTGCCCGAAGCCGTGCGCCTGCCCGACACAACCCAGTTGTTGCTGGCCTCCCGGTTCAAATCCAGAACCCCCAGCCGCTCGGCCGCGCGCTCTATGTTCGCCCTCACTTCGCCTAACGCCCGAAGAGTGGAAACATCCACACGTATCTTTGAATCCTTCTGCGGCGAGAGATCGGATTTTGCCTTCGGCGCGTCCCGGCCTACGAGCAGGACATCCTGCGGCGAAGTTTCCACCAGCAGCGCCTCGCGCTTGTCTGCGGGGAGATTCACGAGCGCGGCCCTCATCAAGTCCGTCTGCCAGGTGTCGGAGAGAAACTCGAAGAAGAGCTTGACGATAAGGAGAGAGTCCGCGGGCGTCCAGGGCCGCGGGCGGTACTGAAGAATCTGAAACTCCGGCGGAAGAGTCCTCGCATCCAGAGACTCCATGTAAGCGTTGACGCCGCGCGCGTAAGCCTCCAGCTGTTCTCGCGCCTCTTTGGACGCCCCGGCAACTTCGGCCTCCGCCACTTGTGCGAAGCCGTAAGTGCGAAACATCTTGTCCTGCTGAAGGACTGCGCTGCCCAGAACTTCAGCCGCCTCGCCGCGCATGGAGCGGCGCACCAGCTCCATCTGCCACAAACGGTCGCTGGCCGTCACGAACCCCTGCGCGAAGCAGAGGTCTACAAGATTTCCCGCCTCTATGTAAGGGATGCCGCGCTCGTCGCGGCGCACCGTGACGCGCTCGCGCAACCCCGGAAAGCGCATGGCCGATTGCTGCGGGCGAGCTTCAACCGGCCGCGCCGTGTCCGGGAAGTCAAACAAGAAAGTGCTCAATACAGAGAGCGAAAGCAACAAGCAGGGAAGAAAGGACAGCCTTCTCATTAAGAGCCTCTTCTTCAACATGAATATTTGAGAGCTAGTGCGTAGGGTCTACAACTATGATGCGTTCTTCCGTCATGTCCAGCATGGCCGAGCGCACGCCTTCGCGTCCCGCGCCGGACATCTTTACGCCGCCGTACGGCATGTTGTCCACTCGAAATGCCGGAGCGTCGTTAATCATCACGCCGCCCGTCTCAAGCCGCTGCGCCGCCGTGTAGGCGCGCTCCATGTCGCGCGTGAAGACGCCGGCCTGTAAGCCGTATCTGGTGTTGTTGGCTTCAGCGAGCGCCGACTCGAAGTCGCTGAAGGTCGAAATGGTCGCGACGGGCGCGAAAATCTCTTCCGTGCAGACGCGCATCTCGCTATGTACATCAGTCAGGATGGTCGCTTCAAGCAGAGCGCCGCGACGTGCGCCTCCGCACAGCAGACGCGCGCCGCCCGCCACCGCCTCGTTTATCCAGCCTTCGGCGCGGCGCGCGGCCTCTTCGTCAACCATCACGGAAAGCTCTGTCGCTTCGTCCATGGGGTCGCCCGTGCGCAGGGATTGGGCGCGAGCGACGAAGCGGCTCGTCCACTCGCGGCTGATCCCCTCATGCACGAAGACGCGCTGCGCTGAGATGCAGACCTGCCCGGCGTAATTGAAGGCGGCCGTGGCCGTGCGCTCTACCGAATAATTCAGGTCGGCGGTCTCGTCAACTATGACGGGCGCGTTTCCTCCAAGCTCGAGCGTGACCTGCTTGCGCGGGGCCTCGGCGCGAAGACGCCAGCCGACCTCCGCGCTCCCCGTGAAAGAAATCATCCCGACGCGCTCGTCTTTCAGAAACGTCTCTATGACGGGAATCTCTACGGGCACGATTTGCAGCGCGCCCGACGGGAGCCCGCTCTCAAGGAATGCTTCGCCTAGCAGCATGGCCGTCAGCGGCGTGCGCGGGCTCGGCTTGATGATGATGGCGTTCCGGCTTGCGAGCGCTGGCGCTACCTTGTGCGCTACCAGGTTGAGCGGAAAGTTAAAGGGCGTGATGCCGTATATGACGCCGCGCGGCACGCGCTCAGTCCAGCCGAAGCGCCCACGCCCTATGGCCTGCGTGTCAATCGGAATGGTTTCGCCCGTGAAGCGGCGGGCCTCCTCCGAGGAGAAAAGGAAGGTGTGCATTCCACGGTCTGTCTCGCCGCGCGCAGCCGCTACCGGTTTACCCGCTTCCAGAGCAATGGTGCGCGCGAAATCCTCTCGCCGCGCCTTTATGTGATCGCTCATGCGGCGCAAGCCTTCCGCCACCTCGTAACGCGCAAGCCCGCGCATCTCAAGCGCGGCTCTGGCCGCCGCAGCTATGGACTCTTCCGCCTCGTCGCGCGAAGCATTGGAGACGCGGGCAATCACTTCGCCCGTGTAGGGCGAGCGCACCTCCTGCAAGTTAGCGGTTGTGCGCCAACTGCCGCCTATCAGAAGAGGTCTCGTTTCCATGGCTCGACTGCCGCAGATAGTAGCACAAGGCCGTTTGGAATTTTCACTTCCTGAGCCGCCGTCTCTCTTAAAGGGGCGGCGCGTTGACGCTCGGCTCGGCCAGCCGTTACAATCTGAGCCGGCTCCCGCTCCGAAAATGATTCCAGAGCAGTTTCAATCTCAATTAATGCCCGGCAGATTTTTCATCATCGCTCTTCTCATTTGTGCTGCGTGCGCGTCACAGGCTTCTGCCCAGGCTCCGCCGTGGACGAAATACTCATCGCCCGAAGGCCGCTTTACGGTGCTCATGCCCGCTGACCCCATGCGCGAAGAGCAGTCCAAGGAGACGCGCGGCGAAAAGGTGGTCATGCGCTTTTTCACCGCGGGCTCCGAAAAAGGCATTTTCATAGTCGCTTACGCCGATTACAGGATGAGCGGCGTGAAGCAGGAACTGGACGCCAACCGCGACAGCTTTCTCAGGGGGATGAAGGCGACATTGCTTTCAGAATCTGATATAAAGCTTCGAGAAAATCCGGGCCGCGAAATCAGGGCCGAGCGCGACAGGCTGAGCATACGAAGCAGAATCTTTCTGGTAGGCCAGCGTTACTATCAGGTGGTGGCGATTACGCCCGCCACGCTTCCGGGCAATCTGGAAGCCGACAGGTTCTTAAATTCATTCGAGCTTATGACGCCGGGAAAGAATTAACAGCTATAGACGGCAGGGTCAGGATAAAGAGAAGGTACAGATGAAGCGACTGGCTGGTAAAACCTTTAACATTTTCGGCGCGGTTCTGCTGCTGGTTTTCTGCACGCTGGACTCACAGGCCCAGCAGCGGCCTCTCATCACGGAAGACGTGGACATCATTCCGCAGGGAACGCTGCGCATAGAGGCCGGGATAGATTTCTACCAGAACGCCAAGTTCCCGCTGTCGGGTCTGACCGGCGACTTGACGCGCGTCGGCGTCATAGGCGTCAACATAGGGCTCTCGCCGAATGTCGAAGTACAGGTCGAGGGCGTGGCGCAGAACTTCCTGAGCATCAACTCCGTGAGTGTCCCGCCGCCGATCCCGCTCGACCTGCCTCTGGGCGCGAACTCAACGAACGACACGGGTGATTTCATGCTCTCTACCAAAATCAAGTTCCGCAACGAGACAAAGCGAGGCCCGAGCCTGGGGTTTCGCTTCGGCGTTCAGCTTCCCAACTCGAATCAGAAGCGCGGCATCGGCTCCAATCAGACCAACGCCTTCGGCATGATTCTCGTAGGTAAGAAGTTCGGCAGCCAGTTTGACGGCGGCGTGCGCCGTGTAAATCTCTTCGGCAACCTGGGGTTGGCAATCCTCGGCACGACAGACCCCTATATACAGAACGACGTGCTGCTTTACGGCATCGGCGGCATAGTGCGCCTGAACCGGCAGATTAACTTCGCGGGCGAGATAAACGGGCGCGCCAACACCCGCTCGGGCAGAGCGCCGCTCGGCACCGAATCCATCTCTGAAGCGCGCCTCGGCGTGCAGGTCAGAGCCTCCGGCCTGCGCTTCGATTTCGCAGGGATAGCGGGCCTGACCGACTTCAGCCCGCGCTCCGGCGTCACCTTCGGCGTCACCTACGACACGCCCCCCGTCTTCGTCCCGGTCAAGTGATAAGATCAGTTTTCAGTTCTCAGTTTTCAGTTTTGAGCCGGGAAGAACTTCTTGCTTTTAACTGAAAACTGAGAACTGAAAACTGAAAACTGCTTTTATGTTCGATTGGATACGCGGAATAGCCCAGTGGTTGCAGCAGGGGTTTGCCAGCACGGTCACGTGGCTTGAGCATTTCATCATCAGCGTGCCCATGTACGTGGCGGCGCCTTCCATGATTCTCATAGGAGCGCTGGATTCTTCGCTCCTCTCGCTTCCCGAAATCAACGACTACCTGGTGGTGATGCGCTGTGCCAAGCAGCCTTCTGCCGTCTTCTACTTTCCGCTCTTCGCCGCGGCCGGTTCCGTCCTCGGCTGCCTGCTGCTCTACACGATAGTCAGGAGCGGAGGCCAGGCAGTGCTTCGCCGCCGCTTTCGCGCAGAGCACATAGAGCGCGTCGAGCGTGCGTACGCGCGCTGGGGATTTCTGGCGCTGGCCGTGCCCGCGCTTCTGCCGCCGCCGATGCCGTTCAAGATTTTCGTGGCCACGGCAGGCGCGCTCGAATACCCGCGCTGGCGTTTTATGCTGACCGTCATGATTGCGCGCTCCTTACGCTACTATGTGGAAGGAGCGCTGGCCGTCTTTTACGGCGAGAACGTGCTGTCCTGGATTAAAGAGAACGGCGCGCTCGTGCTGGCCATCGTGGCCACGCTCTGCGTCGGCGGCCTCATCATCTACCTGATCAAGAACAGAAGAAAACCTGCGGCGGAAAAAGCTGTTGAAGAGACGGCTCCGACGCCCGACGTGTAAGAGATCGAATCTGTTATTAGCGAAGGGAATTATTTACCAATTTGAAGTCGTTCATGCATAAGATTACGGACACTCTTTCGGCCGTATCTCAATACCTTGTGACCTTCGGGGCGTTCGGGTTGTTCGCCATAGCGCTGCTGGATTCGGCGCTGATTCCCATGGCGGGCGGGCCGGACGCTGTGCTGCTTTTGCTCGCCGCCAAGTTCCCGGCTTACTGGCCGTTCTACGCGGGGGCGGCGACGCTCGGCTCCGTGGCGGGCTGCGTCATACTCTATTACCTGAGCGCGCGCGCGGGCCGCAGCGCCTTAAAGCGGTTCTCCGAAAAAAAGCAGAAGCGCGTCAAGGATTTGCTCGACCGCTACGACGTGCTGTCGGTGCTTGTGGCCTCCATCCTGCCGCCGCCCTTTCCCTTCAAGCTGTTCGTAGTCTCGGCCGGCGTCTTTCGCTTAAACGTCCTGCGCTTCAGTGTGGCCGTAGCCGCCGGCCGCGCCTTTCGTTATCTTCTGGAAGCCTACCTGGCGGCGAACTACGGCGACCACGCCAAAGAGCTGCTCGCCCGTTATTATCCGGTGATAGGCATCGGGCTGGCCGTGCTCATAGTCCTGGGCTTCGTCGCGCGGAATCTTCTGCGCAGGAGGAGGAGGCCTGAGGGCAGGGAGCAGAGGTTAGTAGAGGAGCCCTGATTCAGCCTTTTCAGCCTCTGGCTTCCAGCCTCTGTTCGTTGAAACGGAATCTTCTGGCGGAAGCTATGTCGCGCACGCCGTTCTCGCTGAGCCGCGCAAGCATGCGTATGAAAAGCTCTGCTGTGGCGAGCGCGTCCGCGGGCGCGCGGTGGCGGTTCGGGTGCGGTATCGAAAAATGCTCGGCCAGCGTGGAGAGCTGATAGTTCACCAGCCCGGGCACGCACGAGCGCGAGAGCTTGACCGTGCAGATGTGCGAGTTGATCATGCGGCGACCGGGAAAGACGCGCCCTATCTCGTGATTCAGCACGCGCACGTCGAAATGGGAATTGTGCGCAACGAGCACGGCGTCGTCAGCAAAATCCAGCCAGTCGGATACGATTTCCGAGAAGAGAGGGGCCGAGCGAACCATCTCCTGCGTGATGCCCGTGAGCCTTGAGATGAATGGCGGGATGGACGCTTCCGGGTTTACGAGCGTCTGGAATTCCGCGTGGACGCGGCCGTCGCGCACGCGATAAGCGCCTATCTCCATGATGCGGCCCGGTGGGGTTTTCGCGCCCGTAGTCTCCAGGTCTACGACCACGAAGTCGGACTCGCTGAGCAGCCTGCTCTCCGCATCATCGCAGGCGAGCTCCACGCATTGGTCCTCTCTAAGGCGCAGGCGCTGGTCTTCCTTGATAAGGTCTGCTACGAGCACGTGGGCCAGCTCGGCGTCAACCTCCGGGAGATTGAGCACGAGGCTTGCGACCTCTGCTGCGGTAGCGCACCCGCCGCATACGCGCAGCAAGTCCACTGTCTCCTGTACGAGCGGCGAGTCGGAGATTAGATTACTATGCCTCTGCATTACCCGGCATTGTAGCACGCACCGCAATGCGGAAAAGAATAGAAGGCTGCAATTGGCGGGCGAGTTTCCGGGAAATCCGACTACGGTCGATAAAGCGTAACTGCTTGTGATGATTTTCAATAATTCTTACGAGGTCAACTATGAGAGAATCTAACATTGAAGCGGTTGAAGGCTATCTGGGCGCGATCAGGTCAAAGGATTTGAGCGTCGCCCCCGTAGCGCCCGACATATTTTTCACAGACCCGCTCGTGGGCGAGATGACGGGCGAGGACGCATGGCGCGGCTTCCTAAGCCAGCTGCTGCCCGCCATAAACGGCGTTCGCGTAAAGCAGCACGTTGCCGAAGGCGACCGCGTGGCCACGCTCTGGGAGGCCGAAACGGTCTGGGGCGTCATCCCCGTGCTGGAGCTTTTCCGCGTCGAGGGCGGAAGAATCAAGGAGGCCCGAGCCTTCTTAGACCCGCGCCCGATTCAGAACGCCTGAGCCGATTTCAACACCGGGAGAAAGGAGCCTTGAGAGTCTTGCAAACCGAAGAGGTCATAGAGAGATTCAAGCGCAGGGGCGCGCTCCTTGAGGGACACTTCATACTGACGAGCGGCCTGCACAGCACAAGGTATCTTCAGTGCGCGCTCCTTCTTCAGCATCCGGTCGAAGCGATAGCCTTCGGCCAGGCTCTCGCAGACCATTACCGCGACCAGAATGTCGAGACGGTGGCCGCTCCCGCCATAGGCGGCCTTGTCATAGGCTACGAGGTCGCGCGCTCCCTCGGCGCTCGCTTTATCTGGACGGAGCGAGAGCAGGGGCGCATGACTCTCAGGCGCGGCTTCACGTTGCGACCCGGCGAGAGCGTGATCGTCATAGAGGATGTGGTGACGACCGGCGGCTCCACGCGCGAGACCGTGGACGTGCTGCGCGCGGCAGGCGCGCGCGTCGTCGGCGCGGCCTCCATCATAGACCGCTCCTCGGGGCGCGCAGATGTTGGAGTCCCGCGCTTCGCCCTCGCCACCCTGGACGTTCCTTCCGTAGCCCCTTCAGCCTGCGACCTCTGCGCCCTGGGAGTCGAAGCCATCAAGCCCGGCAGCAGAAAAGAAGAGAAGCGATGAGTATTGAGTGACGAGTGCTGAGTAAAAGCTCGCGGTCTTTTACTCAGCACCCGTCGCTCAGTGCTCGGTACTTTTTTATGAATTTCAAGCTGACTCTTCAATATGACGGGACGGATTTTCGCGGCTGGCAGACGCAGGACGAAGGCCGCACCGTGCAGGGAGAGTTGACGCGCGTCCTCTCTCTGCTTGAGGGAAGAGGTGTCGCGGTTCACGGCTCGGGGCGCACGGACGCGGGCGTGCATGCCGAAGGGCAGGTGGCGAGTTGCCGCCTTGAGCGTGAGTTTGAGCTGGAGAGGCTGCGCGCCGCGATCAACGGGAACCTTGAGCGCGACGTGCGAGTCATATGGGCCGAGGTGGCCGAGGATGATTTTCATGCTCGCTACTCTGCGCGCGGCAAGACCTACGTTTACCGCATCTTCAATGAACAGGTCGTCTCGCCCTTCTGGCACAGGTACGCGCTTGGAGAAGCGCGCACGCTAGACGTGCAGCTCATGCAGGAGGCCGCGCGCCTTTTCATAGGCGAGCATGACTGGACGGCCTTTTCCGCCGCGCAGTCGGACGCGCAGTCACGCGTGCGTCGCGTGACGGAACTCTCAGTCACGTCCCGCCGGGACGAGCGCGGGCAGGGCCGACTGATCGAGATACACGCGGGCTCCGAAGGCTTCCTGCGCTACATGGTGCGCTCCATAGCAGGCTGCCTTCTGGCGGTGGGCCGTGGCGAGATGGAGATGGAAGCGGTCGAGCGTGCTATCGGTTCCGGCGAGAGAAGCCCGTCTTACTCTACGGCTCCGGCGCACGGGCTGACGCTTCTCAGAGTGCAGTATGATTGACACGGGCCATCCTTAAAGTGAGAATGTGAACCGGCCCTGGGGGCCGTATCTTAGACTCTGTTCCAAAGTAAGGAGAACGCTAAAGGGGATGCTCGCGGATTTCTCAGAGGTCGTGCAGAAGGGGACGCGCGATGAGATGCTGCTTGCGAGCATTGATTGGGAGCGCCTGCCGCGCCACGTCGCCATCATCATGGATGGCAACGGTCGCTGGGCCGCGGGTCGCGGGCAGCCGCGCATAGCCGGGCACCGCGCGGGCGTGGAAGCCGTCCGAGCCTCCGTCGATACGGGCGCGCGTCTGGGTCTGGGGGCGCTCACGCTCTACGCCTTCTCTACTGAAAACTGGAAGCGCCCGCGACTGGAAGTTGACGCGCTGATGCGAATGCTTCGCCGCTACCTCAGGCTTGAGCTAGACGAGATTGACCGCCAGAACATACGCTTTCAAGCCATAGGACGCATAGAAGGCTTGAACCAGAACGTGCAGCGAGAGATTACGCGCGCCCGCGAGCGCACGGCCAAAAACACCGGTATGACCCTGAGCGTCGCTCTGAATTACGGCGGGCGGGCCGAGATTCTGGACGCCACACGCGGGGCCGTGCGCCGCCTGATGGAAGAAGGCCAGAGCCCGGAAGCGCTCACCGAAGAGAGAATCGAGCGCGAGCTTTACACCTTCGGTCTGCCCGAGCTTGACCTCTTGGTGCGAACCAGCGGCGAGATGCGCATCTCGAATTTTCTGCTCTGGCAGGCGGCCTACAGCGAAATCTACGTCACGGAAACCCTCTGGCCCGATTTTCGCCGCGTGCATCTTCTGGAAGCCATAGTTGATTTCCAGCGCCGCGACCGCCGCTTCGGCGGCCTTCAACTGGTGGCAAGCGCGAAATGAGCGGGAGTGGCTTTAACTTTCAGCCTCCGCGCTCAACCAATCTCTTCTCTTAACGGTCACTCCGAATAATGAAACGCGTCATCACCGCACTGATAGCCCTTCCGGTTCTTATCGCATCCATTCTGGTTCCGTGGCTCTGGCCTCTGTTCGTGACGCTGGCGCTGTTTGCCATGACGGCCGGGCTCTACGAGTTCTGGTGGCTGGCGCGCAAGCGTGAGATGAAGCCGGACGTGGTCGTAGGCTTCGCAGCCGCCGCAGCGCTCTTCATAGCCTTCTACTTTAACGACCTGTCGCTGATTATTCTCATACTGATTCTGTTCACCATGGCGGCGCTTGCCGCAGCCATGCTCCGTGGCGCGCCCTTCGACAAGATGATTGCGTCGGTCGGAGCAACGGTTCTGGGCGTGCTTTACGTGGTGCTTCTGGGCGGCCATCTGGTCGCGCTTCGCGTCATCCCCGATCCGTTCGTGCAGCCGCGCGCCTCCGACCTGCTCTGCTTCTTCTTTCTGGTCATAATGGGCTCGGACACGGGCGCGTATTACACAGGGCGCACCTTCGGCCGTCACAAGCTGGCGCCGAACATCAGCCCTGGAAAGACCTGGGAGGGAGCCATCGGCGGGATGCTGGCCAGCCTCCTGATGGCTGTTATCGCGCACTTCTGGTTCTTTCCGGAGTTGAGTTTGAAGGCTGCGCTTCCGCTGGCGGCCGTGATGAATGTGCTGGGCGTGATAGGGGATTTGACCGAGAGCGCTCTCAAACGAGGCGCGGGCGCTAAAGACGCCGCTCAGATTCTTCCCGGCCACGGCGGCCTGCTCGACCGGCTGGACAGCTTGCTCTTCAACGCGCCCGTCATCTACTATTTCGGCCTGTTCTATTTCAGACCGTAACTCTTTGTAAGAGCGCGTGGCGCTCAATCCGCCGATGACTACGAAAAGGCTGCTCATCACTATTTGCGGCATCCTGGGAGCGGTCTTCCTGCTGGTGGCGCTTTTCGTAGGGGCTATTGTCGGCATCGTCTTTTACACGCTCGGCAATAGCGAGGCTGCTTCCACGGCCAGAGCGTTTCTGAAGCAGAACGAGAAGCTGAGAGAAGATATAGGCGAGGTGCGCGATTTCGGTAGATTCGTCACCGGCGGCATCAACTCGCAGGACTCGGACGGCACGGCCACGCTCTATCTGAAGGTAAAGGGTGCGCGGCGGACTGTGAACGCAACCGTCCAGATGGTTTTTAGCCAGGGCAGGCAGTGGCGAGTGACGGGTGCTTCTTACGTGAACGAGTCCGGGCAGACCGTCTATCTGCTGGACAGGTACAACAATTCGCCGCCCTAGTTAGGAAGAGCATGAAGGTTAAAGGAATCAGTATTCTGGGCTCTACGGGCTCAATCGGCTGCAACACGCTGCGCGTCGTGGAGTCCCTGAGCGAACAGTTCCGAGTGGTGGCGCTCGGCGCGGGCCGCAACGTGGAACGGCTGGCCCAGCAGGTCGAGCGGCATCTGCCGGAACTCGTCTCCGTCGAATCGGAAGAACACGCCGCGAAGCTGCGCGCGGCGCTCTTACAGAAAGACCTTGACCTGCCGCGCATAATCGTGGGCACGGAAGGTCTCGTAGCGGCAGCCACTCACGACGAGGCCGACTGCGTTGTCTCGGCCACGGTCGGCGCGGTCGGATTCGTCCCGACTCTGCGCGCCCTAGAAGCCGGTAAGCGCGTGGCGCTGGCCAACAAAGAGACGCTGGTGATGGCGGGCGAGTTGATGACGAAGGCCGCTCAGGTTTCGGGCGCGGAGCTGCTGCCCGTGGATTCCGAGCACAACGCGCTTCATCAATGCCTGCGCGGTGAAAAGCGCAGCGAGGTTCGGCGGCTCGTGCTGACGGCTTCGGGCGGCCCCTTCCGCACGCGCGGGCGTGCGGAGATGGAAGCTGCCACCGTCACCGAGGCAATGCGCCATCCTACCTGGAACATGGGCGCGAAGGTGACTATTGATTCGGCTACGCTGATGAACAAGGGGCTTGAGGTGATAGAGGCGCGCTGGCTCTTCGGCTTCGAGGCGGACGAAATCAGCATAGTCGTTCACCCGGAATCCGTGGTGCATTCGATGATTGAGTTGATTGACGGCTCCATCATTGCTCAAATGGGCGTGACAGACATGCGCCACGCCATACAGTACGCGCTGACTTACCCGGAAAGGCACCCGTGCGAGCTGCCGCCGCTGGACTTGACCAAGCTTCAGGCGCTCCATTTCGAGGAGCCGGACACGGAGCGCTTCCCCGCGATCTCGCTGGCCTACCGAGCGCTCAGAACGGGCGGCACATTGCCCGCCGCCATGAATGCCGCCAACGAGGTGGCCGTGGAGGCTTTCATCAACGGTCACCTCTCCTTCAATGATATTCCGCGTGTCATAGAGCGCGTGATGGACGGGCATGAGGTTGAAGCCGTCTCGAACCTGGACGTGGTGCTGAGGACGGACGCTTTGGCCCGCTCGCAGGCTCTGGCGGCAATCGAGCGGCTGTCGGCGAGCGCGCCGTCCTTCGCGGGCGACTGAGGGAGCCGGAGGTTTAAAGAGACCGGATTTTCGCCTTCCGCCCTTTACCTTAACTGCTTTGCCGCTTAAACTCTCAGTTTATATGCAACCCGTGATTGTGCGCTCGATTCTAAACCCGTTGTTGGGTGGGGCTTTTGCGTGAATTGGTGAACGGACGAGAGAGTTTCTGATATGACTTATATTATTGGTGGTCTGGCTTTTATCTTCATACTGGGCGCGGCGGTAGTGATACACGAGTTCGGCCATTTTGCCGTAGCCAAGCTGCTGAAGATTCGCGTTGAGACGTTCTCTGTGGGCTTCGGCCCGCGCCTTTTAGGGCGCAAGTGGGGCGACACGGATTACCGCGTGTCGGCCATTCCGCTAGGCGGTTACGTCAAGCTGGGGGGCGACGAATCCAACGCTCCGATTGAAGGGGCGAGCGCCTCCGACATTCCGCCCGAAGAGCAATTCAACCTGCGCCCCAAGTGGCAGCGCATAGCCGTAGCCATCGCCGGGCCCATCATGAATATCCTGACGGCGCTGGCAATTCCGCTTGGCGCGGCCATGCTCTTCGGCATTCCGGCGATGCCCACTTCTCCAGTGGTCGCGCGCGTCATCCCGGGCCGCGCAGCCGAAACGGCGGGGCTTCAGCCCGGCGACCGCATAGTCTCTTTCAACGGCGTGGATAATCCCACTTGGGATCGCATACGCGGCGATGCACTCGTGGTGCCCGACCAGCCGCAGCCGATTCCTTTGACCATCGAGCGCAACGGCGAGCGCCGGAGCCTGTCAATCGTCCCGACCGTGCGCAAAGAGGGGACTGAGACCATTGGCGAGCTGGGCTTCGTGCCAGATTACGGCGTCGTCGTCCCCGTCATCATAGACGCAGTCTCGCAGGGCTCGGCGGCCGAGCGAGCGCAAGTAAAGCCGGGCGACCGCCTGCTCGCCATCAACGGCGAGCAGATTCGCAACAGCGCGCATGCCACTCAGTTCATAAGCGAGTACAAGGAGGGCGAGCTTCGCCTGACCATAGAGCGTGAAGGGCAGCAGATGGAACTGGCGGCCTCCGACCTTCAGCGCGTGCGCGATGACAAGGGAAATGAGAGAGCGCTGCTCGGCGTGCAACTCGGCGACGACCCACCCAGACAGCGTGTGGGCCCGGCCGCCGCCACGGGTTATGCCGTCAACTTCAATCTGGAAATCCTGCGGCTCACGGGCCGCGCCCTATCGCAGTTCTTCACGGGCCAGCGCTCGGCGCGCAACACCATCTCGGGCCCGATTGGAATAGCACGCGCGGCTTCGACCTCCGCCAACGAGCTTGGTTGGAGCGGCGTCTTCGGCATGCTGGGCTTCCTTTCCCTGAGCCTTGGTGTCTTCAACCTGCTGCCGATTCCCGTGCTCGATGGCGGCGCAATCTTCATACTGCTTTTGGAGGCCGTGCTCGGCGTCATAGGGATAAGGCTTTCCATGGCCATACGCGAGCGCATACAGCAGGTGGGCTTCGTGATGCTGCTTCTGCTGATGGTCTTCGTCATCTCGAACGACCTGATAAAGGAGGCGTCCATCTGGCGCGGCGGCTCGAACAAGCCCGCTCAACAAGCGCCCGCGCCGCAGAAGTAGTTCTGCGCCGCTTAACTGAGTCTGGAAGCTACTAATGATACGAAAGTCAAAAGCGGTAAGAGTCAAAGACCTTGTCATTGGCGGAGGCGCGCCCGTGCGTGTCCAGTCCATGACCAAGACCGACACGGCCAACGTGGACGAGACGGTCGCGCAGATTGAAGAGATGATGCGCGCCGGTTGCGAGATTGTGCGCGTGGCGGTGCCCGATAAAGACGCCGCCGTCGCGCTCAAGGAGATCCGCAAGCGCGTCCCCTCGGTTCCGCTCGTCGCCGACATACACTTTCATTACAAGCTCGCGCTCCTGGCCCTTGAGGCGGGCATCGATAAGCTGAGGCTTAATCCCGGCAACATAGGCTCAATCGAGCGCGTGAGGGAGGTCGTCCGCGCAACTCAGGCTCAAAAGGTTCCGATTCGTATAGGCGTCAACGGCGGCTCGCTCGAAAAAGATTTATTGAAAAAGTACGGCACGGCCACGCCGGAAGCCATGGTCGAATCGGCCATGCGGCACATACGGATTCTGGAAGACCTGGACTTCACGGACATCATCATCTCGCTCAAGGCTTCGGACGTGCATCGCACCGTCGCCGCTTACCGGCTGCTTTCGGAAAAGGTGGATTACCCGCTTCACCTGGGCGTGACGGAAGCGGGCACGGCCTTCTCCGGCACCGTCAAATCCGCCATAGGCTTAGGGATTCTCCTGCACGAAGGCATAGGCGACACGATTCGCGTCTCTCTGGCCGCGGAGCCGCAGGAAGAGGTGCGCGTCGGCTGGGAGATTCTCAAATCCCTTGAGCTTCGCAAGCGCGGCGTGACGGTCGTGGCCTGTCCTACCTGCGGCAGGCTGGACGTTGACGACTTCGTAGGCATAGTCACGGAGATTGAGCGACGGCTGGCTCACATAGAGGAGCCGCTTCATCTTTCCATCATGGGCTGCGCCGTCAACGGCCCCGGCGAGGCGCACGATTCGCAGCTCGGCATCACCTTCGGCCGCAACGTAGGCATGATTTACAAGAACGGCGTCCCTATGCGAAAGGTAGCGGGCGCTGACATAGTCGAAGCCTTCGTGCGCGAGACGGAGAAGCTGGTCTCGGAAGTCTCGGCCGCTAAAGGCGAAGAGGAGAAGGAGCAGAAGGAGCTGGTCTCAATCACCTGAAAGAGACCGGAATCTTTCTTAAAAAGGCTGTCTTCTTTTGAAGGCGGCCTTTTTATTTGAAGGTCAGGAGAATCTTTAGCTGAATTACGGCGCGAGAAGCGTCAGAGGGTAGACCGGAATGTTCCTGACTATCCAGAATGCCAGCATTATCCAGAAGAGGGCTGTGACGTAGGCCGGGCGTGTGAACGGAAGTGGCAGCCCGCGCCCGCGTGCTGCCACGAGCGCGTAAGCGACTAAGGCGTAGGCCGCAAACGGAAGCAGAAGCAGCATCAGGGCGTTATAGTGCAGGGCCGTCAGGAAATGGCCGTGCGTCAACTGATGCAGCCCGCGCGTCATCCCGCATCCGGGGCAGTAAAGCCCCGTCAGGCTATTGAAGGGACAGGATGGATATAGACTCCCCGGCGCTGAAGGGTTGAAAAACCGCACGTAAAGAAGCCCGGCCGTCGCCAGTATGACGACTCCGAACGCAAAGAGACGCTCGCGCGCGGTGGCCCCCGCCTCGCGCTCATCAAAATATGTCGTCTCCATCACCTGCATAAATGCTTTCGGCCCCTCAACTCACTTTCGGCGCAGCTAATAATGACACTTAATAAGAACGGCGATCAAGCCTGCTGCTGCTGCTTTTCGCCGTCGAGGTATTTAATCAATACCACTTCGTTGTGGCGCTCGTTGTAAATCATCTCGTCCACCATGTCGCGCGCTATCAGTATGCCGAAGCCGCCGGGACGCAAGCCCTGGTCTTCGCGCGCCCGCTCGTGCAGCATAGGGTCGCCTTCCGGGTTAAGAAAGGCCGCGATGGGGCCGGAAGGCTGGTATAGAGATTCTATGCTGAAGCCTTCGCCGGGGTCTTTGATGCGGTAGAGAATCATGCGGGGCGAGCGCAGGTATCCCACCTCCACGAACTGCGTAGGGTCGTTTTTGCCGCCGTGCTCTATGGCGTTCCTCAACATCTCTCGGAAGGCGTAGGTGACGCTCTCTCTGGTGATGCGCGGCAGGTCTGTCTTCAGTTGCGACATCAAGCGGTCGAGCGGCTCGATCGCGGCAGGGTCGCACGGGACCCTCAGCTCAATCCATTCGGGACGCGCCGAGAGCACTTCTATGTTTATCTTCTCGGGCTCCAGATGGAAGGCGTTCTTGACTATGGAAAGAAGCTGGTTAAGGTCGAAGGGCTTGGCCAGGAAGTCCGAAGCATGATCGCGCATGGCGCTGAGGGCAGCTTCCGGCGTGCTGAGCGCGGTCATGATGACTACTCGCAGCTCTTTGTTATGCTCGCGCAGGCGCGACAGCATCTCCAGGCCGTCCATCTTGGGCATCATGATGTCCAGAAGGGCAAGGTCAAACTGATCCTCTTTAATCATCTTCAGCCCCTCTATTGCATCCATCGCATCTGAGACCTCGTAGCCCTCCTTCTTGAGAGCGAAGCCAATCAGATTGTGCAGCTCAGGGTCGTCGTCCACCACCAGAATCCTCTTTGCCATAACGGTCGGGTCTCCCTTTCAACCTGTTTTCATTCTTCCGCCATCGAGAGAAAGAGCGCGTCGGTCGCAACCTTTCGGTTGACGTTGACCAGCAGTTGCCCGCGAAGAGCCTCTATCTCGGTAATCCACCGCGCCGCGCGCCGGGAAGAGACGCGCCCGCTTATCTGTCTAAGCTGCGCGTCCACGTCCCTGTTTACTATCTGAGAATCCGGCGCGCCCAGCACAAGCGCCCAAACGTCATGCGCTAGCGTCTCAAGCACCTCCAGCCGGGGCTCGTACTCGTCCTTTCGCTTGGCATCGTTCATCTCTTCGGCTATGCGCAGCAGCCGGGCGCGGTCTTCCGAGAGCGCGAGCGACGAAAGCACCTCAAGCATGGCGTCGCGCCGCTCAAGATAAGAGGCGAGGTCCGTGGAGAGGGCGCGGCCTATGCTCCCGCGCGCAATGTGCGCCAGAAGATTCGCTTCGCGCTTGGGGATACGGCGCTCCGTCGCCAGGTGCTTCTCCATCTCTTCCGCCCGTAGCGGCGCAAAGCGTATCACCTGGCAGCGCGAGCGAATCGTCGGCAGCAGCGCGGACGGGCGCGATGTCAAAAGCACCAGGTGCGACGTTTCCGGCGGCTCTTCCAGTGTTTTCAGCAGCGCATTTGAAGACGACTCGTTCAGCCTGTCGGCATCCTCAATGAGGAAGAAGCGCTTGCGACCTTCGTAGGGACGAAAGTTTGCTTCGCGCTCTATGTCGCGCATCTGCGCCACCAGGAGCGCTTTACCGGCCGGCCGTACAAGTCCTACGTCGGGGTGGCCGCTCCAGATAATCTTCCTGTTGGCTTCGTTGTCGTCTGCCGCAGGAAACTGAAAATGCTCTATGCGCGCGCACGGGGCGCAATGGTCGCAGCCCTCAGCGCCCTTCGGCTCGCGGCAGTTCATGGCCTTCGCCAGCTCCAGCGCGAACAGGCGCTTGCCCACGCCGTCCTCTCCTACGAACAGCAGAGCGCCCGGCACACGCCCGCGCTCAAGCATGCTCCGCAAGACAGTCTTAACCCGCTCGTTTCCGGCCAGCTTCTCGAACATAAGAGCCCAGAGAATCCAGAGCGCCTGAAGAGTTTGTAAAGTCCGTAGAGTAAAGAAGCGGTCTTCTCTTATGGACTCTACGGGCTCTCAAGACACTCTGGACTTAATGAATCGCATCACTACGTCCATGACCCGCGCGTGCGTTTCGTCAATCGAGCCGCTGGCGTCTATGATGCGCACGCGGCCCGGTTCTTCACGCGCTATCTCAAGATATGCCTCGCGCACGCGAGTATGAAAGGCTGCGTCTTCGGAATCCAGCCTGTCCCCCTTGTTCCCGTCGTGCATGCGGCGTCGCGCGCGAGAGACGCATTCTGCCACAGACAGGTCGAAGATAAGCGTCAAATCCGGCTTGAGCCCGGCGGTCGCAAGCGCTATCACATCTCCAATCAACTCTTTTGAAAATCCGCGCCCCGCTCCCTGATAAGCGCGCGTGGCGTCCGCGTAGCGGTCTGACAAAATCACGTGGCCGGATTCAAGCGCGGGCCTGAGGAGCGTGCGAACGTGTTGCGCGCGGTCGGCCGCAAAGAGCAGAAGCTCCGCCAGAGGGTCCACGTGCTCGTGTATGTCCAGCAGGGCCGCGCGCAATCGTTTGCCAAAGGGAGTGCCGCCCGGCTCGCGCGTGGCCACGACTTCCAGGCCGCGCAGCCGCAGGGCGCTTGCGAGCATACGCATCTGCGTGGATTTGCCGCTCCCGTCAATCCCTTCAAAGGTGATAAATAGGCCAGCCACTCTCTTTATCTTTAGGTCTAAAGGTTGAAGTCAGGGGAAAGTCGAGTCAGGCTTCGGAAGGACTCTGTGTCTCGCCCTGCTGGTCGTCGCCCGAAGACGCGGGCGGCTGCGGGGCGCGCATCTCGCCCGACTGGCGGCGCGAGTGCGAGATGGTCGAAATGGCATGCTTGAAAATAAGCTGCTCCTGCGCGCCCGTTTCCAGCAGCACAGAGAATTTGTCGAAGCTCTTGATGCGTCCCGTCAGCTTGGCGCCGTGCATCAGGTAGATCGTGACGTTGCTGCGCTCACGGCGCGCCGTGTTTAGAAACGCGTCCTGTATGTTCTGAGGTGTCGGCTTCGAATCCACCCAGCTCCTCCGGTCGGGTTCATCTCTTTGTTACGGAAAACTGTGGTCAGGAAAGATTACACCACGCACAAAGCGAAAGCAAACCATTCAGCCAGAATTCAATAATTCCTCAACACGCCCGGCCACCTTCGACTGAACTTCCGCGTCTTCGCCGAAGCCCTCGAACCACTCCACGCCCGCCTCGCGCCTGAACCAGGTCAGCTGCCGCTTGGCATAATGGCGTATGTCCGTGCGCGTCTGCTCTATGGCGCTCTCAAGCGTGCGCTCGCCGCGAAGATACTCGACCACGCGCCTATAACCGTGCGCGCCCAGAGCAGTCGAAGAGGCCGGAGCGCCGCCGGCCAGGAGCGTGCGAACCTCTTCAACGAGCCCCGCTCCGAAGTGGGCCGCAGTCCTTTCGTTGATGCGCCTGTAAAGCTCCGCTCGCGGCGGCGAGAGCGCAAGCACACGTAGGCGCGCGGCGCATGCGGGCGGCTCCGTGCGCGCACTTGATTGCTCGGACATCCTCACGCCCGTCTGGAAACGAACTTCCAGGGCGCGCTGCACGCGCGGCCAATCGTTAGGGAAAAGTTTTCGGGCCGAAGAGGGATCGAGCCTTCCGAGCATCCTGTGCAGGTGTGCTGGCCCGCGCCTCTCGCGCAAAGATGTCAGGCGCTCTCGCAAAGGCACGTCCGTAGGCACACTACGGAAAAAGGGCTGGCGCAGGGCGCGCAGGTAAAAGCCTGTGCCCCCGACTATGAAAGCGACGCTGCCTCTTGCCTCTATCTCATCAATCGTGCGCGCGGCATCGCGCGCCCAGTCGCCCGCAGTGTAATTCGTCTCAAGCGGCACAAAATCAAGAAGGTGATGCGGTATCCCCCGCCTCTCTTCAAAAGGAACCTTGGCCGTTGCAATCTCCACCTCACGATAGACCTGCACGGAGTCGCAGTTAATTATCTCGCCGCCGAACCTCAAGGCGAGCGAAATCCCCAGCTCGCTCTTGCCAGACGCGGTCGGCCCCACAACGGCTATGACGGGTTTTCCAGATGAGCCTTCGGTTGCCACAGGTGAGAATTATTAGACGAGACGCCACGCGATTATCAACCAGATAATCGCCAGCAGGAGAAGCGCGCCCGTGATTTGCATACGAGAGAAACGCATCTTCAGTAGAGCCTGGTCAGCTCAATCCCCGTGTAGTAGCTCTTCAGAATCTTGTCGAAGGTGAGGCCCGCTCTGGCCATGCCGTAGGCTCCGACCTGACACATGCCTACGCCGTGGCCCCAGCCGCGCCCTATAAAGGTGAAGCCGGTGACGCGCCCCGCGTCGTCGTAGCGTCGCTCTATGACGAAGAGCTGCTCACGCAGGCCCAGGGCCGAGCGTATGCGGCCCCCCCGCACGTGTGCCGTGCCCTTAGTGCCTATAAGCTCAAGGTCTGTCACGCGGCGAGAGGAGCCGCGCGCGGCTATGCGCATGTCCGTGAGCGAGCCGACTCCGCGCGCCCAGCGCGCGAGCCTCCCTTGAGCTTCTCCCAGTGAAAGCTCCGCAGTCCAGTTGGTGAAGGGCGAAAAGCGCTCGGCCGCCGCGCCGTCCGCAGAGGGGCGCACCTCCATGTAATCAACCTGTCCCTGCGAATCCAGATGAAACTGTACGGGCTCGCCGCCGACCACCGTGACCGAGCGCATCTGGTAGGCCGCTGCGCCGAAGGCACGGAAGAGAAAGGCGTTGCCCGCAACCGCCACCGTCAGGTCGCGGTTCTTTGTCGAGCGCAGGACGAGCGCCCCGCCTGACGCGGGCTTCGCAGTCCCTTTTTGAAGAAGCAGCTTTCCGCGCGCCTCCAGAAGATTAGCGATGGTGTGCAGCATGCGTGCGCGCGACATGGGCTCTCGCGGGCGCAAAGTAACATCCGGGTAGAGAGACAGAAAGCCGTCACGCAGGAGATACGCAACGTCCGCGCGGTTCCGCTCCGGTATGTCGGAAGCGTCTCGGAAAGAGAGTATGTATTCAACATCTGCCGCGTCCAGCAGCGTGTCTGCGCGGCCTTCGCCGTAAAGGGCTGCGGCCAGGGCGGTGCTGAAGCCGGGCGGCCGCGTCGCGTCGTCCGTGATTACGGGCACGGGGTTTCTGGAGAGGCGCGCGACCGCACTCGCCCAGTTGCGCACGTCCGAGGGGGAAGCGGCGGTTGAAAGCCATGTGTCCGTGATGCGCGTTGTGCCTAAAGAAAAGCCGTTGACGGATAGGAGCGCTACGTCGCGCGCAAGCGGAAGGTTGGCCTCCTCGCGTATCTCTGCGGGCTCGCGCGTCGTCTTGATGACGAAGGGGGCGAAAGCCGCCCGGCCCTCGACAGAGCATTCGCGGGCGCGTAAGTAAGGCTCGGCGTTCGGGAAGATGTTTTCGGAATCTTCCGTGCGACCGCCGCAGGTAGAAGTGTAGAGCGCGTTAATCGGAGCGTCCCCGTACGTGGCTATGAGCCCGCGAGTCTCTTCAACTGCGCGAGAGGCGAGCGGCTGCTCCGTAGAGAGCCCGCCGTAAACCTGCGAGCGCGTCGTCGGCAGCAGGTCAAAGCCCTGCGAGGCGAACTGATTCCTGTTTCTGACGGCGTAGGTGCGCGCGGCCACGGCCTGCGCCTTCAAGGCTTCAATGGCCGGGTAATTCAGCTCGTTCGGCACGACGCCGCGCACGTAGTCTTCCAGCCCCAGCACGTTGACGACCGTCAAACCGCCCTGCGCGTTGGCGAAGACTTCCAGGCGTCCGCGATAAGGCTTTTCGTTGAAGCGCACGGGCTGGTTGCGCTCGTCGTCGGAGGCGAAGACCACGGGGGCGTACGAGGTAAAGAGCATTGACGCGCCGGAAGCGTAGACGACAGCCGCTCGCGTAGGGCTGCTTGAGCGCGACACGGGGCGCGTAGTGTCTGCCACATTCGCGGGACCCGCAGAGCCCGGCCTTGAGCCTGTAGGATTTGTCCTCCCGCCCGCCTGTGCGGCTGGCGCGGCGGTAGAAGAAGACGTACGCGCGCTCGTGACGGCGGCCGAGATGAAGCCCGCCTCTTCAAGACGGGCGCGAAGCTCGTCCGCTTCCGCGCGCGAAAGATTCCCGCCCATGCGCAGCTTCCACGTGTTCGCCTGCGCGTCCTGAGAGACGGTTGCCGTCTCGCCCGTCTGCTCCTTTATCTCCGAGGCCGCGCGCTCCGCGTCAACGCGTGTGGCAGCGCCCGTTATCTCCACGCTGAAATCCGAGCCCTGCGCCGGCGGGAGCGGAGCGAGCACGCGCGGCTCTATACGCACGCGCGCAACCGGCAGGGCTTCGGGCCCTATGCTCTCGTCCACAATCTTCGTCAAGCGCCCGCCGGTAGAGACGGTCACAGAGCGCGCGTTCGTGGCCAGCCCTATGCGGACTGTGGGCTCCGCCGTGAGGCGAGTGGTTTTGTTTTGAGTGACGGGCGGGCGGTCGTCCGAAGAAGTCTGAGCGCGTCGCGGCCTCGTATCCTGCGCGACGAGCAGCGCCGGCGAGATAAGAGCGTATGTGATGAATAGAGCTGTTATCTTAGAGCGGGGGAAAAGAGGCACTTCCATTATCCTTTCCGGCAACTGATTCCGAGCACGGGGCCGCGCCTCATACTACTACAAGCCCCTCTTGAGCGGCGAAAGAAATCGCAGGGCTTTATGAGAATAGAAGCGCCCGTATGAGACCTATCAGGCCGCCGCCTATGACAACCCAGAGCACGTCCAGCTTGAAGCGATAGAGCGCCACGAAGCTTAAAAGCCCGAGCGCGGCCGCGAACCAGTTTATATGGCCGCCCAAGCCCTGGGGCCAGATGACGGCAGCGCCGAAGACCAGCGCCAGGTTGAGAATCACTCCGACGACCGCCGCCGTGATGCCGGAGAGCGCGCCCGTCAGATTTCGATTCCCGCGCAGGACTTCTATGTAAGGCGCGCCTATGAAGATGAAGAGAAAGCAGGGCAGAAAAGTCGTGTAGGTCGTGATGAGCGCGCCCGCTATGCCGCTGGTGACGGGCTGCATCCCCTGCGGGTTGTTCCACCCGGCCATAAACCCTATGAACTGAAGCACCATTATGAGCGGCCCCGGTGTGGTTTCGGCCAGCGCGAGCCCGTCCACAGCCTGCGCGTGCGTCATCCAGCCACGCGCGCCCGTAACCACCTGCGTCACGTAAGCCAGCACCGCGTACGCGCCTCCGAAGGTGACTAATGCAGCCTTAGTGAAGAAGAGATATTCCTCCGCATGCAGGCTCGCGCGCCCGCGCCATGCCAGGACAAGAATGAAAGGCAATGCCCATAAGGCCAGGCCGGTCGCCAGCACTCGCAAGACTCTAGCGCGCGTAGGCACTGTGTGCGGCGGCGGAGGCGCGTGGTCGTCAATGACGGTCGAAAGCGTTTGCGCCTTATCGGCCCGGCCGGTCTCTTTCCGATTCGCCGCGCCTTTTCCGGCCTGCGCGAACGTGTCGGGACGAAGGCGCACGCCGAGCAATCCTATGACGCCCGCGCAGAGGATTATCAGGGGAAAGGGAATGTGCAGAAAGTAGATGCCGATGAAGGCAAGGGCCGCGATGATGAAATGCGCGCCGCCTTTGAGCGCACGGCCCCCTATTTTCAGGACGGCTTCGACAACTATAGCCACGACCACAGGCTTGAAGCCCGAGAGCACGCCCGCCACCGACTGCACGTTCCCGTAGGCCGCGTAGATGTAGGAGAGCAGAAGCAGCACCAGTATAGAAGGGATGACGAAGAAGGCCCCGGCCACAATGCCTCCGGGGGTGCGATGCAGCAGCCAGCCTACGTAGATCGCAAGCTGCGTGGCCTCGGGCCCGGGCAGCAGCATGCAGTAGTTGAGCGCGTGCAGGAAACGGTCTTCGGAAATCCACCGCCGCCGCTCGACCAATTCCCTGTGCATGATCGCAATCTGCCCGGCTGGCCCGCCGAAGGAGATAAAGCCCAGCTTGACCCAGAACCGCAGCGCCTCGCGGAAGGAGACCGTGCGCGGGAGCTGCGAAGTTTCGCCCGGAGCAACTTTCATAATTAACCGAGCGCCCGCGCGGCCATTGAATGAAAGCGGCGGCGCACACCGTTGATGTTGACGAAGGGGAGCGAGCGCGCGCCGTGCGTGCGGTTGGTGAAGAGCAGGAAGACGCGCTCGCGTGTCGCATCTATCCAGCAGCTGGTGCCCGTAAAGCCCGTGTGGCCGAAGCTCGTGAAGGGTAAGTCCTGCCCGGCGGTGGAATCCTTTGTCCCCGCCAGCTGCCACGCGAAAGAGCGAGCCTCTTCCAGCCCTTCCGTCATGTTCGTGTGAAAGAGCGCGCAGGTTTCCGGCTCGAGAAGCTGCGTGCGGCTTGAGAGAAATTGCTCGGCGAGGCGCAGCGTCTCTACGGCGGTGGAGAAGAGCCCGGCGTGGCCCGCCGCGCCTCCCAGAAAATGAGCGTTGCCGTCATGCACCTCGCCCCATATTAACTGCTCGCGCCAGCCCGTGTATGACTCTCCGAGCTTCATCTCGCCGCACATGCCGCGCTCGTACAGGTTGCCGGTCTCGCACGCAGCCGTCTCGGTTTGCAGCGCCATCTCGGGGTTGAAGAAGGTGCGATTGAGCCCGAGCGGCTCAAAGATTTCACGGCGCGCGACCTCCTTAAGCTGCCCGCCGGAAATCCTTTCTAGCAGAAGCCCGAGCGTGATGAATCCCAGATCACTGTAACGAACGCGCGTGCCGACTGCTGCCTCAAGCGGCGCGGAGGCGATCTCCGAAAGCGCCTCACTTTTGCGCCCGCCCGTGGTGATGTAGAGAGGCCGCCAGGCGGGAAGACCGGACGTGTGCGTCAACAGGTGCCTGAGCGTGACGGCCCGCTTCTCCGGCGTATCGAACTCCGGCAGATAGGTGCGAACCTCCGCGTCCAGCTTCAGCTCTCTCTTCTCAACATACCGCGCGCAGAGCATCCCCGTGACGAGCGGCTTGGTCAGCGAAGCCAGATCGTAGATGGTATCGAGCGCGGCCCTGCGCTCAGGGGGCCCCAGCACGGCGTGGCCCAGCGCATCGCGAAATTGCACGCGCCCGCGCTCCGCCACCAGATAAACCGCGGAAGGGAAGTCGCCCTCGGCTATCCTCTCGCCGAGATAAGCCGAGATCTCTTCGTTACGTTCGCCTTCATGCATGATTTAAGAATCAACCCTTGTTCACAACGGAAGCTTGAAAGATGACAGGCCCGCCTGGGTGAAGTGCTCCTGTATGCGCTCCAGCACGCGTATGGCCAGAGAGAGAGCGCGCCTGCCGTCGGCGCCGGAAACGGGCGAGGGTCTGCCCCCTTGCGCCGCCTCAAGGAATGCCTCTATCTCCGCTCTCAAGGGCTCGACGTCCGCAATCTCCAGATGTCGCGTCTGGACGCCGGGCCAGAGCCCGTTGGCAGAGGGCGGCGCAAGGCCGCTGATGCCCGCGTAGCGGGTCGCGTAGTCAACCGCCACGTAATCATGCGGCTGGAAGAAACGCATCTTGCGAATCTTCTCCATCCCTACGCGCGAGGCTGTGATGTTGGCCACGGCCCCTGTGGCGAACTCCAGACGGGCGTTGGCCGCGTCAACGCGGTTCGTCAGGATGGGGATGCCGACCGCGCGCACGTCCGTCACTTCCACCTCTTCGCCCACGAGCCACTGCACTATGTCCAGGTCGTGAATCATCAGGTCTAGCACCACGTCTATGTCGAGCGAGCGCGCGGTGAACTGGCCCACGCGGTGAATCTCGAAGTAGACGGGATTGCGCACGAATGGACGAAGGGCTGTGAGCGCGGGATTAAAGCGCTCCATGTGGCCCACCATAAGAGTGGCCCGCCCGCGCCCGGCCGCTTCTATCATCCGGTCCGCCTCAGCAAGGTCGCGCGCGATGGGCTTTTCGACAAGGACGTGTACGCCCGCTTCCAGAAGGCTGCACGCTATCTCCGCGTGAGACTCCGTCGGCGTGGCGAGGCTGACGGCGTCAACGCGGCCTGCGAGCGTCTTCCAGTCGCATGTCCACTCGCACTCTCGCTCGGCGGAGACCGCGCGCGCCGTCACATCATCCGTGTCGCAGACGGCTACAAACTGGCTCTTTCCTTCATGCGCGAGCGCGGCGTGTATGCGCGCGTGCTGCCGGCCAAGATGGCCCACGCCAATAACGGCTGTTCTTAAAGTCATAAAGAGTAATCAGTATTCAGTATTCAGCAATCAGCTAAAGCAACAAGCAGAGGCCCGGCCCTTTTTGTCCCTGCGAGTTTGAAGATGAAAGCATCTTCGATGATACTCATCAGCATATGGAACAAAGCATTCGCGGCTATCGGCTGACTGCTGAATACTGATTACTTTTCAGGTGACTATACTTGCAACGATTTGTCCTTGCCAAGCGAGCGTGGCTCGTCTTCCTCCTGCTGGCACTTGCCGCTTACCTTTACGGTCTGGGAAATTTCCCCTTCGTGGGGCCGGACGAGCCGCGTTATGCGCAGGTCGCCAGAGAGATGTACGCGCGCCGGGAAGGCGTGACGCCTACGCTGGCCGGCCGGACATGGTTTGAAAAACCTGCGCTTCCGTACTGGACTATGATGGCCGGGTACGGCCTCTTCGGCACGCGAGAGTCGTCCGCCAGGCTGGGATTTGCGCTCATGGGACTCCTGACCGTGCTTGCGCTTTACCTTGCGGGCTCGCGCGCGGAAAGGGAAGGCTCGGCCGTGGGAGAGCTGCGCTGGCTGGCGCTCTCGTGCGCCGTCGTGGCGGCTTCGAGCGCGGGGCTGCTTCTCTTCTCACACGGGGTCAATTTCGACATCCCCCTGACGCTGATGACGACAATCGCGCTCGCCTGCTTTTTCGTGCAGGAGCTGGAGGCGGATAAGCGCAGGCGCCTGTGGCTGCTGGCGGGATTCTATCTGGGCGCGGGCGCAGCGCTTCTGTCAAAGGGGCTCATCGGCGTCATCATCACGTTCGGCGTAGTCACGACTTACCACCTGCTCAGACGGGCCTGGCCGCGACGTGAGATTTTATTGAGCCTTGCGTGGGGCTTGCCGCTTGCGCTTCTGCTGGCTGCCGCGTGGTATGCGCCGGTCATCATGCGTCACGGCTGGACTTTTGTTGACGAGTTCTTCATACAGCATCACTTCGCGCGCTACACTTCGAACAAATATCATCACCCGCAGCCCTTCTACTTTTACCTGCCGGTCATACTACTGATGCTGCTGCCCTGGACGCCGTATCTGATTGAGGCGGCGGCAGGCGCACGCCGCTGGGACCTGCGCGCCGCCGGCGCTCTGAGTAAATGGAGAGCCTTCGCGCTCTGTTGGCTCTTGATGCCCATACTCTTTTTCTCGGCGTCAGGGTCAAAACTTCCAGGCTACATACTGCCCGCTCTGCCGGGCGCGGTCATGCTCGTAGGAGAGAGACTGGCGCGCACGCTTCGCGGAGAAGGGGGCAAGGCTTCCATGCGGGCCTGCGGCGTGCTAGCAGTAGGACTCGCTGCCGGCATAGTCGCCTACGTCAGTCGTGCGGGCTATCCCGTCATAACGTGTGCCGTAATAGGCGCGCTTCCACTCGCAGCCGCAGGTGTGGTCGCGCTCGTCCTGACAAAGAAAGGCTGGCTCGCGGCTGTCTCGATCATGTGCGGCATGTTCCTGCTGATAATCGTAGGGCTGGAATGCGGGATAGAGAAGATTTCAAGAAGAGTCTCAATCGAACACGCTTTAAGCAGGGCGGACGCGCGCGGCTACGGCCTCTCGCCCGTCTATAATCTTCATACGATAGAACGCACCGCCGAATACTACGCGGCGGGCCGCCTGCAATACGGCGCGGACGGCGAGCCACTGCGCTTCGAAGGGGCAACACAGGTGGAAGAGGCGGCGCGGGCCGGTTCCGTTCTCGTCATAGTCGCTTCGGAATACGCGTGGCAGCTAACCACCTACGCGCCGCTTGAAACCGAAGTGATAGACGACAACGGCGAAGTCGCTCTGATAGCTGTGAAGATACGGAAGTAGCCGTTGAAACGGAACCTTTCTTCACAATCGCGCCAGCTCTGAGAAGAAGGCCGAGAGCTTGCGCTCGTCAAGGCGTCCGCCGGTTCTGACCCCACTGCACACGTCCAGGCCGAAGGGGCCGACCGTCTCCACGGCCTCCCTGGCATTCTCCGCGCGCAGGCCGCCAGCCAGAAAGACTGGCACACTCGCCTGCTCACGAATCCGCCGGCTGACGGCCCAATCGTGCCTGCGGCCTGTGCCGCCAAGCTCTTTGACGGCCAGAGAAGGATTGCCGGAATCCAGCAATATGGCGTTGACGTGCGGCGCAGCTCTCAGGGCTTCATCCAGAGACTCTTCGCCTGTTACGTGTACGACCTGAACCAGCGAGACGCCGGGCATGCGAGCGCGCATCTCCTCGTATCTCCCGCGTTCCAGCCTGTCTACAATCTGAATTGTATTAACGCCGCAGCGACGCTGCTGCTCTACGATCGCTGCCGCATCCTGAAGCGAGGTCAGGAGGAAAGATGCCACCGCGGGCGGAATCTGTGCGGCGATCTCCCGTATCAGCTCTTCCCTGATGGGGCCGGGGCCGCTCGGCATCTCCGAGACCAGCCCGAGCGCAGATGCGCCCATGCGTATAGCCGTCCATGCCTCTTCCACACTGGCTATACAACAAATCTTCACTCTCGGCCGGGCCGTCGCTTCCATACTTCTTAACGGCTGGTGCGGAGTGCCTTGTCCAGGAAATCTATCACGCGGCGGTCATAGACCTCTGACTGCTCGCCCGTGGCGAGTCTGAGGTTGTAGCCGGAGACGGGCAGTTCTGTCTGCAACTCTACGGTAGAGCCCTGCGGAAAGCAGCGTTGCAGCGCGACCGTTGAGCCTTGCAACTGCGGCGTATCCTTACTGGCAAGCAGTAACACCTGGCGGTTCAAGAGCGATGAGGCGGCCGCGCACGCCGCGTTATTCTTGTAGCCGCCCATGAAATAGACGCTCACGCCCATTCGAGCAAGCCATTGTACGAATCCGTTATCCATGCCCGTACGCTCGCGCACGGCATTACTCAGAATGTCGTTCGGAGTATTGGGAACCGAATCCAGCACGAGCGCGCTTATGTCTTTCGAGCGAGAGGCCGCCTGCAATCCCGTGTAGGCCCCCAGCTCTACCCCGTAAAGCCCTACCGAAGAGCCCACGAG
>DASVVZ010000322.1:0-8773 GCA_036389875.1 Pyrinomonadaceae bacterium | reverse complement strand
TATCGTCCGCAGTATGCCAGAAGGGATAGTTCTCAAGCTGTATGATGTCCAGGCAAGTGACGCCCGCTTTATGAAACGGCTCGTGGTCGTCGCCGCCTACGGATTCCGGCAGGTTCACAAAATGCTTGCTGTAGCCCATCTCGCGCGCAGTCTCCCAGACGGCATCCACCAGCCAGGCCGTGCTCATCTCCTCATCACGACCGAACATCAGAGTTGTATACCCCACCATGTCAAGCAGTATCATCGCGCGTAGCCGCGGAAGCTCGTTCTGCTTCTGTAGCTGCGCGACGTAGCGACGGCTGCCGTAAGTATTGTCAGGGCCGTCCGGATTCTTGCACTCTTCCCAGCCTTCACAGAAAGCCTCTTCGCCGTCGAAGAAGACGAAGCGATAGGTGAAGCGCGGCCTGGCGTTGTTGGCCTTGAGGACTCGCGCAAGCTCCATCACCACGCCCGTGGAAGAGCCGCCGTCATTCGCGCCGACGAAACGCATCTTCTTATAGAGCTTCGTGTCGTAGTGGCTGGAAAACATGATAACGTCCGGCGTTTCGCCTTCGAGAGTAGCCGTGATGTTGACCATCTTGCGCGGGCCTACGGGGGTTGTAGCAGTCCACTCGTCCGTAGTCACCTGCAAGCCGTAAGACTTCAGCTCGCCTATGATGTAATCGCGCGCCAGCGCCAGTTCCTGCGATCCTGCCGGGCGCGGGCCAAAGTCCACCTGCCTGCGCACGTGGTCGAAGGCGCGTTGCCCGTCGAAGGTAGCGCTTTGTGCCTGCGGCGTCGCAGGAGCTGCGGTTGGCGCTGTATTAGCGGCCGGCTGGTTGCCGCCGTTGTTCGCCGGGGCGGGACTGCTCTTACAGCCCGTCAAGACGAAAGAGAGGATGAGCAGTAGCAGCAGCAGCGGCGGCAGCGCGCGTTTTTTTAGCGGCCACTGAATTGTTCGCGTCAGCGTTGCTTCGTAGGCTAGTCGTCTTGAAAGCATCTGGAGATTCTTCTTCAAATGGCGGCCCGGTCTTAACTAAATGAAGCCTATGCGCGAGAGACGCTGCGGGCCTATGGTAGATTGCTGGCGCGCGGACTCTTTCTTCGTCAGCTCTTCCTTCTGAAGCTCCGCTTCCGTGATGTGCTCCGTGCGAATGTAAGATATGTCGTTGAGATTAAGAAGCACTATCTCGTGACAGTCTTCAGGCTTTTCGCACAGGTAGGAGCTGATGACAGCGAAGCGAGCGCTTGCAGCTATGTCTTCAGCATGAAGCGGCTCTGTCACTGTGTAGATGAAGGTCTCGCCGTTGGTGAAGCGAATCGTCATACGGTGCCGATAGAAACCGCCTTCGGGCGCAGGCTCGCTGCGCGTGTGCATGGAGCTATCGCCTATCAGCTGGTTTTCGTCCGTCATAACTGGCCTGGTTCCTCCTGCTTTACATCGCCCGCCGTGCGGTGCTCGGCCGGTCGTCGCGCCTCGCGGTCGCGCTGATTCAGCGTGCGCCCGCGCCCGGCCATGAAGTTCAGAACCTTTTCGCCTACAGTGTAAGGAAAGCCGAAGACGGTGTTAAGAGCCTGCATCATGGCCACGGCCTCAAGCTCTACGAGCGTCGCCAGCTTTTTATCCAGGGGCATCTCGCGGAACTCCTTGCGGAACCCCTTGAGCGCCTCTTCGGATGTCTCCTCGCGCTCAGTGACGGGCACGGGTTGCAGTACAAGGTCGCCCGCATGCTCAACTTTAGACTGGCAGGCGAGGCGCTCGCCCGCTGCCAATCTTTCCGGGCTGAGGCGCTCGCGCTCGGCTTCCGTCAACGAGGAAAGAAGGGTGGCGCCTTCTTTGACTATGACGGCGCAGGTGTCGCACTCGCCGCGCCCCTCGCACTCCGCAGGCAGATAAATGCCGAGACGCTTCGCAGCGTCCCAAAGATAAGTGCCCTCAGCTATGATTCCACTGTGGCCCTCAGGTTCAAACTTGATATTAACGCTCATACCCTTCGCTTTCTCAACACGGGCGAAATAGTTACAAATGTTCAACGGGAAGACACTAGGAAAATTACACCCAAACAAAGAGAAAAGGCAAAAGGAAAAGTGAAGAAAGAGAAGCTGGGCTTTTCTTCCTGACTTTTCCCCCTGCCTTTTTCCCTTTTACCCTGATTATTCCCGCGTGGAAGAGGCCAGGCGAATGTGCGGCTGTGCTGTCAGCTCGTGCTTCTTTTCTTCGCGGGCGCGGCGGCGGCAGTCTGCGCAGATGCCGTTGATGCGCAAGCTATGATAAGTCGGCTGAAAGCGGTGCTTGGCCGCTATGGCGTCCTGTAGCGCTTCTATCTCGGCAGAGTAAAACTCTATGGTCGCGCCGCACTCAGTACATATCATGTGGTCGTGGTGCTGGTGCTTGTAGTTATGCTCGTAGCGAGAGCGCCCGTCACCGAAGCGAACTTCTCGCGCCAGCCCGGCTTCCGTCAGAAGTTTGAGCGTGCGATAGACGGTCGTCTGTCCTATGTTGGGGTCTTCCCGCTGGACTAATCGATAAAGGTCTTCGCTGGTTAGATGCTCCTCCGTGCGCAGAAAGACCTCAAGTATCAAGTCACGCTGCGCCGTGCGCTTCAGCCCGGCCTTCTGAATATGCTGCTGGAAAACTGCTTTCTCTTCCGTAAATTCTTGACTCATCCTGGGGTCGCGCCGCTTTCTCTGTTAATGCAGACATTCTAACACTAGCCTAAGCTTTGTGTGAAGATTTGGCGCGGCGCCCTACGACATGCTATCTTCCACGCGATGCCGGGGTGGCGGAACTGGTAGACGCGACGGACTTAAAATCCGTTGACCGTAAGGTCGTGCGGGTTCGAGTCCCGCCCTCGGCATCCAGCTATAATCAAACAGTTAAGGGCAGCCTTTTAGCTGCCCTTAACTATTCAAGCTGCCTCTCATTTAGCAGCAATTTTATGCTTAACTAACCAGGCGATAATGGTGTCGTAGAAGGGAGGCGACTTCTTCGCCCCAACCTTCTCTAATTGCGCTTTAGGATGATGTCGACGTTTGCACAGATATCGGCGCTGCTATTACATGTCTGTTCCAACGTTCCGGTTAAACGAGAACCCCGAAGTTCCAGCGTGCCTTTTATTGAAACTCTTCCAGACGCGTATTTGACGAATACTTTGACATAGCCTTCATCGTCAATAAAGCCACTTATTTCTCCCTTTTCTGCACTTGTTTTGTCAGTTTCTGTACCTTTGATCTGACCATCTGAAGCAATGGAAATTCTCCACGTTCCCTCATGTTCCTCGTTTGATTCATCCGTAAATTTGGCGGTCCATTCGCCGCTATAGCTGCCCGCAAAGCCTGATTGCGCAGGTTGACCTGTATCGGCGGCGAGATAAACTGGGCGGTATGCGTTGAAAGTATCTGAAGCTAACACAAATGAATTGAATGCCAGAACGAGTGTTGCCAGCAGAATGATTTTGATTCTCATTGTTCCCTTTACCTAAAGCGTATTCGTTGATGTGGTAAATCTTCCTGCCCTCCACGGAGCAGTTTTCATAGGAGGAATGCTGAGAGGCGATTGGGGAGTTTGATGACAGAAAGAAGTCAGTTACCCTCAGCCAGCACAATCCTTATGAATAGGTTGTTCGCAGAAGGCGTAAACGGCGGTATGCTCAATTATGGCAAGACGAGGTTTAACCTAATGGCTTTTATCAAGCAAGAAGACTATATGATTAGCTTAACGATCAGGTCAAGGTGTAATTAGCGAAAGCTAGGACAAGTTCCTAACGCCCGGATTAACGCGGCGTCGCGAAATCACGCGGGCCGGAACTCAGTAATGATGATGAAAGTAATTCAATCGCCACTGGCGCCGAATGAATTGCCCGATGCGTCACACAAAATTTCATTCAATGTTACCGTTAATTACCCAATCCGCATGAACATGCGGCCTGTGGCTTTCAACATAATTATCTTCCAAAGGCATCCATTCCCTTTCCCATTTATCACGCGCACCTACACCGTCACGAGCAATGCCCCTGGCAAGGCGTAATTCTCGCCGGCATTGCACCCAGATTCTAAAATCATAGAAAGCGGCCAACTCTCGTCGAGTACTATACACACCTTCCACGATTACTATTCCGCCTACAGGAATGGCATGCCATTCGACTAAGCTATCCGCATCCCAATCATATCGCTGATACCGGGCAATTCGATTTTCAGAGAGCGGCACCAACACCTGATTCTTCAATCGCCGCCAATCAAATGTGGAACCAATTTGCTCAGGAATAAATTCTTTATCGTTACGGAACATTGAGGGCAGATAAAAATCATCCATTTTTACGACTGTGCCTTGAGAGAGGGCGCTCGCCAGCGCACTAGCTAATGTACTTTTACCTGAGCCACCGCAGCCATCTATTCCGACAAGTAAAGATTTTTGCTTACCTTGAGTAGCTTCCAGAATGTGACTCAGTGTTTCAATATCAATGTTGCTCATCTGATACACTGTCGAAATAATAAGCATCTAATGCCCGAACCAACAGGGCGCGCAGGCAACACTATTACGGGAAAGTCTTGAACATGAAAACAACTCTATTCGCGCTCGGATTGAATGAGTTGTTACGCGCCGCGCAGCGCATAGTCAGTATTAAGAGTATTTAGCCGCCAATTTTTTGACCGTGTTCACTCCACGGATGGTTATCTTCCGACCCAGGACCTTTTCAAGCACAGCATTTGAAATCTTGGAGTCACTCTGCTTCTTTCGGCATAACCAGTAAATTTCACGCTCATGCACGTGAAAATCATCAATATCTGTTGTCAGCGCCATGAGCTTCTGCTTTGACTCATCATCGAGTTTACCGCCCAAGAACGCTATGTTTAGCGCCACAGCCCTATCCAGATCAGATTGCTGGAATGGAGTGTAATTGGCGATGCCTGCTAATTCTGCGCCCGTCCTTATAAACGTAGCCACTTCGTAGCCAAGTGCTTTATGCAGCTCATTCTCTATTTTCCTTTCTAGAACCTGAGCGTTCTTCGTTGTTGTCTCAAACACAATATTACCGCTGGCAATAAAAGTTTCGACGCTTGAAAAGGCTAATGACTCGAAGAGTCGGCGCAAATGAGCCATCTTGACGGTGCGACCGCCGACGTTGATCGCCCGTAAGAATGCAATAAATCGTGGCATTGTAATTACGTAATGTAAGAGCGCAATATCTCTGCCCCGGCCTAATACGATTTATAAAGCCGGTGTAAATCTGATTGTCGAAGAATAAGGCCCCGGGCCGCCCACACCTCCTAGAGTGGGTTTGCCGGTTCCGGTAACGTGTCGCGAATTCCTGCCAGGATTTCAAATGACCGCAGGCGAGCAATGGGGTCGAATATCTGTGACGTCACCATAATCTCATCTGCTTTAGTCAGCTCAATGAATGAAACCAGTCCCCTGCGAACCGTTTCCGATGCACCGACGACAGAGTAACGCAGAGCGTGTTCGAGCCCTGCTTTCTCGAATGCCATCCAAAGCCCTTCCATCGTCTCAACCGGCGGCTGTAAGAGCCCCGGATTGTTGCGTCGTAGCTTGATAAAAGCCTGCTGCACAGAGGTGAACAGGCGCCGCGCCTCTTCGTCGGTGTCCGCCGCGAACACGTTAAGGCAGGCCATGGCGTAAGGTGCCGAGAGGGATTCCGATGGACGAAACTCACTGCGGTAGATTTTAAGCGCTTGCAGCAAATAGTCAGGCGCAAAGTGCGAGGCGAATGCGAAGGGCAGCCCCATCAGAGCCGCCAGTTGTGCGCTGTAGAGACTGGAGCCCAGCAGCCACACCGGCACCATCAATCCTTCGCCGGGCACCGCGCGCACCGCCCGCCCGTCGCGGGCTGGTAAAAAGTAGGAGAGTAGTTCTGCCACATCTCGCGGGAAATCCTCATCTACGTTTGAGAGAGTTCGTCGTAGAGCGCGCATAGTAAGCTGATCTGTGCCGGGTGCTCGCCCTATGCCCAAATCAATTCTTCCGGGATATAGCGTCTCAAGTGTGCCGAATTGTTCTGCGATGACGAGAGGCGCATGGTTCGGTAGCATCACGCCGCCTGCGCCGACACGAATCTTCTTTGTGCCGCCGGCAACAAAGCTTATCAGGACGGCTGTGGCGGCGCTCGCGATGCCGGCGATATTGTGGTGCTCGGCCAGCCAGAAGCGTCGATAGCCCAGAGCTTCAGCGTGACGCGCTAAAGAAAGCGTTTCGCTGAAAGATTCTCTGATAGTGCTGCCCTCTTTTACGGGAGCAAGGTCCAGCACCGAAAAAGGGATCTGATTTGCGCTTTCCATGTATTCTTACTCACAATCTATTTTAAAGCGATGGTCTGCCTATCTTACCCCAGGAGACAAGCTTTACAGACATTCTGCCAGTATGTCCAAACCTTCTGGCGCAACTCTTTGGTCTATATTCAGCGCCGGGAACAAGGTATAAGCAGCTCTTTGACGCCATCAAGGTGTAAAGCCGCAATGTTTACAGAAGCGGACCTTGGCGGAAATTATCTCGGCCACATTGCGGACAATGCATCAGGAAGCCTCCTTTAAAGATTACGAACGGCAAGCGCGCGCAGTTCGCTTCCGTTATCCTATACCCCTGGCGGCATAATGCATGGAATAACCCACGCCTGAGAGCAGCATTCCAGCGCCGATATGAGAAAGAATTATGAAAAGGAAGTTATTGAGGCATTGCGTTGAATGCGTTGTTAGATAGCCAGTAGATATTCCGCAAGTGGGCTAAGGCGAGCACGAGTCTGCGGAAGTATGCGCGTAGCCCAATCTCCCCAAGATTCGGCCGTACGACGGATGTACGCGCCTTGTATCGAACGCCGGGGCTCATCGCTATGATTTGCTGTGTGTCCGTGCCAGACAGACCCGTTGTAGATGATAACAGAACCGGCCTCGCCGCACGCCACGACATGACATTCGTGGTCTAATGCTGGATCTTTCATGACATCGCCTGGAATTGCAGGCCATCTATGCGAGCCGGGCACAAAACGAGTGGCCCCGTTATCTCTTCGGAAATCATCCACCATGAAGATGAACCCAACCATCGGCCACCCGTCTGGGTGGGCCCTAAAGTCCACGTGAAGAGGCTGTGCCTGTGAACCTGGCCGAACGGTTCTCGCAAGCAGTGAGCTGAGCTTGAAATGCTGGCCGATGACGCGGCAACACGCCTCCAGTAGGGGCGGGTAGATATACAACCCATCGAATTCGGGGCCGCGATTAACAAAGTCGTGGACGCGCGTATTTTGGCTACTGACAGATAAATCAGGGGGAACCGCGCCAGCAACAGCTAAATCGTAGGCTTGGGCGAGCTTCGCCAACTCCTCGCTTGCCAAGGGGCCGGGAATAATAACGAATCCTGCATCGAGCAACTGACCCAAGGCATTCGCTGGAAGTTCAGAGCACGCCTCGATTTCTTTAAACCAATCTTTCATACGCAAGTGTTCGCCAGCCGTCCCGCGGCAGAATCAACGCGACGGCACACAACGAATCATGCGTCCAAGGTGCCGGATGAAGGTCGCGCCGCTTCAGTTCGCGTTGAATGAGTTGTCAGCTCGCGCTGACATTTAGAACTGCCGGCTTAATGCTGAAACAGCATATTTACATCTTCATTTTTATGAGTTCATGTTTAGCTGTCGGCCTTAATATCCCCATCGTACAGGCGTGTCAATATGGAATGCGGTGTAAGTTCAGGAAGTCTGTAAGATGCCTAAGTGCGCGCAACGAGCACAGCCAATATTGAAAGCGATCTAACGCTCGGCCTCACCCGCGCCCCCGTACGACGTACATAAGAGATCTCGTGTGGGGGCGTCGGGGGCATGCAGGGCGTTAGGCGGGCGGTCGGGATGTGCGCCAGATTGTCCAAAGCGCGCCTACCAAAATGATTAAGAGTGAGAGGACGAACAGACCTGATTTTGCAGCCGTTATCATAGCGGCCCCGCGCGCAATTGGGGATACCCGCTCATCAAACTGCCACGCCATGTATGCCAGCAATATGTTCTCCAAAACGTCACATATCACAGCCAGTAAGACCACCAGCACCAAGAACCTTGCGCTCTCACGAGGATAGACATGTGTGATTAGAGAGGCGAACAGTGCACCGTAGACGAGCGGGAACAGAAGATCGAGGGACAATTCGGTTATGTAATAAATTCGCCGCCCCTTTTCCTTTATATTATGAAGGAAGTCACGAACCTCAACGGGGGAATACCAGCCGCGACTGTCAAGGCCGGGGTTTTCATACCCTAATTGTTTGCGACGCCATTCGAAACCTTGAACGCAGATAATAAAGAGTACGAACAAGATCGCCACAACCTGCCAGCTCGCCCAACGCTCAAGCAGGTTAAAGAACCTGTCCAACATAACGTAACCTCCGCATGCAACTGCGCCGGTGACTGAAAGTCACTGCGCGACTTGCATAAAGTTGAAAGTTAAGACCCGATCTATCCTAGCTATCGTAGCTATATACCTGAAACCCTTCCATCGAACGAATTGACGCGGCGGGAAGAATTTAATCAAGCCTACAAGTCCCGCGGATGAAAAGCCGCGCTAAATCAGCTCGCGTCAAAAGAGTTGTTATGCCGCCGGGTCGAAATGGCTTTCCCACGCCAGCAGCGCCCGATCCCGCTCCTGGCGAAAGCCCGCCGCCTCTTCTATCTCGAAGAAGCACTTCGATACGGCCTTCTCCTCCGACTCCGCGATCTGCTCCAGCAAAGACACCTTATGCTTTATCATTTCGGCCCGCCGCATAGCCGTCCGCAAGCGTAAGGCTCGCGACTTACGGGTTGAG
>DASVVZ010000321.1:0-6191 GCA_036389875.1 Pyrinomonadaceae bacterium | reverse complement strand
TATTGAGCCTGGACTCTTCATGAAGAACGAGCGCAAGTGAAAGATAGTTAGTCATGACATTGAATCCGTGTCGCGCTGGCCATTTGATGAATCCTCGCCGTCCGTAATCGAGGGGGCCCCTTCTCGCAGGGCTTCAGGGGCCAAGTCGTCCACGGCTGCCTCCTGCTTAATGGTGCGGGCCAGCATGACGGAGCCTATGATTGCCACGAGCAGCAGGACGCTGGCGATCTCAAAGGGCAGAGAGGCGTAGCGGTAGAGGCTGCCGCCTATGCGCTCCGTGTCGCGCGTCAGTCTCATGGTGTTGGTGGCGGCCACGGGCAGCGCCTGCTCTTCCATGGCGCGCCTCACCTTAACGTCGGCCAGACGCCCCTCCTTCTGGTCGCGTTCCTGCATGGCCTTCCAGCCCTGATTGAGGCCGAAGACCATGCCTATGACGAGCAGCGCCGAGAAGAGAATGCTGGCGGCGACCTGCGGCGTGCTGTTGAAGATAAGCTCGTTGCCGCGCTCTTCGGCCCCTACGTTGACCAGCATGATGACGAAGAGAAAGAGCACCATCACGCCGCCGACGTAGACCAGAATCTGCGCGCCCGCCACGAACTCCGCGCCGAGCAGTATGAAGAGGGCGGCGACAGAGACGAGCGTGGAGATTAAGAACATGGCGCTGTGCACGGCGTTGCGCGCCAGCACCGTCAGCAGCGCTGCCATCAGCGCCGTGATGGCGAAGATCCAGAAGAAGACGGCTTCCCAACCAGTAAGAGTCATGAGTACAAAATCCTGCTTGAAGGCCGGACGCTTCTATCCAGAGAGCGCACGCGTGCGGTCTTACAGATTATGAAAAGCTTACGAGTTGTAACCCTTGTTCGCGGCCCCGAAAAGAGCCTCTTAAAGACCAAGCTTACTTACGATTCATACTTGACTGTTTCGCGCCCCTGCTCCAGCATCTCGCGGTTCCAGACGAAGCCCGCGCGCGTGTAAGTCGCAAGCTCGAAATCCTGCGTCAGCTCAAGGCAGTTAGTAGGACAGGCCTCCTGGCAGAGCGCGCAGAACATGCAGCGAGAGGTGTCGAAGATGAACTCGTCGAGCACCTTCTTCTTGCGCGGCTTGCCGGCGACGGTAATTTCTATGTCCATCGGGATGACATCAATGCAGTCTTCGGGACAGGCCAGCGCGCAGAGGTTGCAGGCGATGCAGAGCGTGTCGTGCGTCTCGGGATCCATGTTCAGGCGCGGCGCGCCGTGAAAGCGAGGCGCGACTTCCGGGCGCACCTTCGGATACTGCTCCGTGTAGATGCCCTTACCCGCCACGGCGTCCTTGTCCGTCATCGCGCCAATGTTGTACCTGAGCGTCAGCCCAAGCCCTTTAAGAATATCCATCAGGAAGAAGCGCTTGAGCTTCTCCGTGAAAGTCGGCTGCGGAACACTTACTTTAGGCATAAGACCTCGGTGACGAGCGACGAGCAGGAAGAGAATTTCATCCTGTCACTTATCGCTTCGATTACCCTCCTTCGCTCGGCGCGGGCGCGGCGGCGGTTGTAGTGGCGGCGACGGGCGCGACTGCCGGACGCCCTTTCGGTATATCAATCAAGCGTATCTTACGGCGCTGCTTCTTCATATTGAAATCGCGCGAGCGCCAGTTGATGGCGGAAAGAACCCCGGCTGTGATGAACAGCCCGCCCCAGCCTATGATGATGACGATTATCTTTCCCGTCGTCGTCAGATTCAAACCATTCTGCATGGACTCGATAGTCCTGTAGCCGCTCCAGCCGTCCAGCGCCTGCACCATGAAGATGGCGATCGCGGACAGGATGACGTTGATGAGGGCAGAAGGGATCATCCACTTCCAGCCTATGTCCATCAGTTGGTCGTAGCGGAAGCGCGGCAGCGTCCACCTGAGCCAGAAATAGAGATAGAGCAGCACCGCCACCTTAATCATGAAGACCAGTATGCTGGCTATGACGTAAAGATTATGATAGCCGCGCGCTTCCGTCAGGCTGTAGATGAACGGGAAATACCAGCCGCCCAGATAAACCGTGGTGGCGATCGCCGAGATGACGACCATCGCCGCGTACTCCGCCATGAAGAAGAGCGACCAGCGCATCCCGGAATATTCCGTGTGAAAGCCCGCGACCAGTTCGGATTCCGCTTCCGGCAAATCGAAAGGCGCGCGGTTGTTCTCCGCAATCCCGCTCACCAGAAAGATAAAGAGGCCGAGCGGCTGATAGAAGACGAACCAGATTGAATCTTTGCCCTGAGCCTCGACTATCCCGGACAGGCTGAGCGTGCGCGCGAACATCAGCGCGCCGACGATGGAAAGCCCGAGCGCCACTTCGTAAGAAATCATCTGCGCGCTTGAGCGCAGGCCGCCAAGCAGCGCGTACTTCGAGTTCGAAGACCAGCCCGCGAGAATCAGGGCGAGCACGCCGACGCTCGAAACCGAGAGCACGAAAAGGATGCCTATGTTGACATCCGTGATGACGCCCCAGTTGGGCGCAAAAGGAATCACCGCCAGAACCACGAAGGCCGCCACGACGGCTATGTAGGGCGCGAACTTGAAGATGTAGGGGTCAGCCTTGTCAGGCGTGAGGTCTTCTTTCGTCAAAAGCTTGATGGCGTCGGCCAGCGGCTGCAAGAGCCCCCAGGGGCCGACGCGCATAGGCCCCAAACGCGCCTGCATGAAGGCGGAAATCTTTCGCTCGGCGTAGGTCGCGTAGAGAGCATAGACGGCGACGATCGTCACCACCGCGCCTATCTGTATGAAAGGCCAGAGGACGTAGTTGACCGTCTCAGGGCTGAAGTATTTCAACAACAGCCCGTCAAGAAAGCTCGGCGGCGCGAATGTGGCGAGTGCGTTTGTCATGTTTCAGTTTTGAGTTTTCAGTTACCAGTTTTCAGTTAAGAGCAGGCAGTTCGTCATGCTTTAAACTGAAAACTCAAAACTGAAAACTGTTTTACAGCTCTATCTCGAAGGAGACCTGCTGCGTAGCCCGAAGGTCTACCAACTCCCAGTCGTCGTCCAGCGTGCCGCTTCTATCCACTACAAGATAGGAAGCCCATGCGCCCACGGGAAAAGGCGGCGTGTGCCAGGTTCCCTTGTGGTAGGCATAGGGCAGGTGGCCGCTCACCAGGAACGCCGCGACCCTTTCGACCTCCGGCGCGTCGCCTTCGCCCGGCGGCGCAACCGCAATCACGCTGCGGCTTGAGGCGAGCGGCGAGAAGACCTGCATGGTGCGGCGGTGCCTCGCCATGAAATCGAACCTGAACGGGCGAGGCTCGGCGGTCGCGCCCGTCAGGCTGGGCTTCCCCTCGCAAAGGTCAACCTCGACGGAACCGCGCGAGTCAATCAACACTCCGTAGGGCGCGAACGCCTCGCGCGTCATCTCCTGCACCTTGAGACGAATAACATTCATAGTAATCAGTTTTCAGTTTTTAGTTTCCAGAAAAGCGACGGTTGCTTTCTACTGAAAACTAAAAACTGAAAACTATCTATCAATCTCCCCGAGCACTATGTCGAGCGTGCCTATGATGGCGACCACGTCTGCGACCAGGTGGCCTATGCACATCTGGCGCAGCGCCTGAAGATTTATGAGTGACGGCGGGCGCACTCTGACCCGGTGCGGGCTGGATGTCCCGTCCGAGACAAGGTAGCAGCCGAGCTCGCCCTTCGGCGCTTCTATAGAATGATAATAGTCGCCCGCGGGCGGCTTGATAATCTTCGGCACCTTGGCCATCACGGGTCCGTCGGGCAGCTTATCTACAGCCTGCTCGATGATGCGCCTGGACTGGCGCATCTCTTCAAGACGCACGAGGTAGCGGTCGTAGGTATCACCGTTTTCGCCCAGAGGCACTTCAAAATCCAGGTCCGCATAAGCGGCGTAGGGGCGCGCCTTGCGTATGTCCCATGCCACGCCCGAGCCGCGAAGCGCCGGCCCCGAGAGACCTATGGCAATGGCCTCGTCGGCGGAAATCACGCCTATCCCTACGGTGCGGCTCAGCCAGATGCGGTTCTCAGACAGAACCGTTTCGTACTCTTCCACGCGCTTCGGGAAATTCTTTACGAACTGCCGCACATCAGCTTCGAACCCGTCGTAAGCGTCGTTGGGCATGCCGCCTATGCGCCAGGCGTGACAGGTGAGGCGAGCGCCGAACTGCCGCTCGAAAATCTTCAGAATCTCTTCCCTCTCGCGCAGCGCCCAGAGCAGAACCGTGAACGCGCCTATGTCGAGCGCGTGCGTCGCCAGCCACAGCAGGTGCGAGGCTATGCGGTTAAGCTCCGTCATGATGGTGCGTATGTAATGGGCGCGCACAGGGACATCGAGTCCCATCATCTGCTCTACGGTCTCTACCCAGACGAGGCCGTTCGAGACAGCGGCGATGTAATCCAGCCTGTCCCAGTAAGGCGCAATCATGGAGTACTGGCGGTTCTCCGCAATCTTCTCCATGCCGCGATGCAGGTAGCCTATGTCGCAGTCAAGGTCGATCACGGTCTCGCCGTCCAGGCGCAGGACGACCCTCAGCACTCCGTGGGTGGAGGGATGCTGCGGCCCCATGTTCAAAATCATCTCGGGGCTGTCGTACAGCGTCTCTCTGGTTGTGGCTATCTCTACCTGATGCATATGAGCAATGCGGAAGTCAGAAGGCAGAATGATGAATGAAGAGAAGAATCGCTTTCATTCTCCGCTCTGCGCTGTGCCTTCATCCTTTTTGTAGCATCCGGTGATGCTTTGCGCTTCTACGACGAGGCCAATCTGATCTGTCTCGCCCTGCCGCTTTTTCTCAAGCAGCTTGTAAATGATTGCCTGCGCGGCGCTCGCCTTGTTCCAGGTGTTTCGCGTGGTCAGGGTGTCGGCCAGCTGGAAGCCTGCCGCCGCGGCCGCCTCCTTCGAGTCGAACACCTTCGCTTCGTATTGCGCTGCGACCTCTTTAGTATTCATCTGCCCGGCTACTTGTCCTTAGACAATATCTCTTTGCCCGCGCGGAAAATCTCTCGCACGCGCCGCTCTTCTATCATGGAAAGCTCTTCCAGACCGTAGTTGCGCCTCTGGTCAAGCTGCTCTCGCTGTACGTCCGTGAATTCCGGCAGGTGACGGGCCGTCCATTCGTTCTCTATGAATTCGAGCGGGTACTCTTTTCTGAGCGGGTGGCCTTCCCAGTCCTGCGGCAGCAGCAGACGGCGCAGGTCCGGGTGATTCCTGAACCTGATGCCGAAGAGATCGTACACCTCTCGCTCCATCCAGTTGGCCGTGGGCCAGACGCCGGAGACCGTCTCGACTCCATCCTCCGCGGTCGTCCTCACCTTCAGGCGCACGCGCTCGTTGCCGGGAAGCGAGTAGAGGTTGTAAACGACTTCGAAGGGGGCTTCCATCTCCATGGGGAAATGTACTGCCGTCAGATCCGAGAGATAATTAAAGGGCGTGTCAGCGTCGCGCGTCAAAAGCTCGCACACCTTAACTATGTCTGAGCGCTCAATACGTATGGAGAGCTGGCCCAGGAACTCTGAGGCTTCCAGAACGGCTCCGTCCATGCTCTGGCGCAGCCTTTTGACGAGCGCGTGATTCGAAGCGTCAACCGGCTTTGGCCCTTCCTCTTTCTTTTTGACGGGAGCTTTGGGAGCACCGGCTGCGGGAGCCGCCCCTGGCTGCGGCGGAGAAGGCTTGACGCCAGCGGCCTGTTTGGCGGCTGCGGCCTTTGCCCTAGCCTCTGCGATTTTGGCTGCTTTTTCGGCGTCCGACTGCGAAGGCCCCTTCAGGGGATCGCCTACCGTGGGCGAAGAGCCGCCGGGCGGCTGAGCGCCGGGCGCGGGCGGTTCGGCCTGCGGCGAAGGGCCGGTTTTCTGTGTCGCTGATGGGTCTTCGGAGGAAGCTGGGACGGTGGTGCCGCTCGTGGAGCTGCCCGATGGGGCTTTGCCCGTCAGCGCAGCCTCTCGCTCAGGCGTAGTCTTATCCTCTTTGGAAGCCGTGTCCTTCGGAGCATCGTCCGGTGGTCTGTTTTCGTCTGCCATCACAGTCTAACGACTACACCCTGACAGAATTTCGCGCTACGTGAAGCTTCTGGTCTCCAGTGTAAATGCTTTTAGAGAACAACTGAAAGGACGGAACCACCTGTCTTGTAGCACGCGCCGAAACGCGTTGTCAATAAATTGCTCGGACAAAGTAAACCCTGAGCACTGCATCATATACAACCGGCTGCAAAGCT
>DASVVZ010000320.1:0-3159 GCA_036389875.1 Pyrinomonadaceae bacterium | reverse complement strand
GCGTTGACGAAGACGGTGAACTTCTGCGGGTCCAGGCCGAGAGCGCGGCGAGCAGCCTGCGCGGCCTCTTCGTCCGGCAACTGAAACTTCGGATGCACCGGCATGCCGGATATTTTTATGCGCTCAGGCTCGACGCCGTAGTCGATAAGCTGCTGGCGAGCCTCTTCGCTGGCGACCAGATAAAGAGAAACGTCGTCGCAGGCCCAGCCTTTCCAGAATCCGTAGCAGGGGTCTGTCACGACTGTGATGAGCGGAATCTTATCGGCGAGCTTCAGCTCTTTGAGCACGCGCGCGATTCCGTGCTGAGTCAGGGGATGAACGCTGACTACCACGTGCGGGCACCAGCGCTCAAACTGGTCTTTGACGTAGCCGAGCGTGCGATTGAGGAAGAAATCTCTGGTTTCCGGGCGAAAGCGATTCACGGCCCAGTACAGGTATTTCATCCAGTGCTGCCTGTTCTTCAAAATCCAGTTATAAATCGCCACCATCTTCTTCGTGACGGCGTGCGATTCTTCGATGGCTCGCACCACACGCACGGCATAACTCCGGCCGTGGAAAAACTTTTGCACGCCCGCGACAATAGCCGCAGCCGCAGAGCGATGCCCCCCGCCTGTGTCCGAAGAGATAATTAAGATTTTCGGGACTCTTGCCCTAAACATGTAATCAGTTTCTATCAGCTTTAAGCTTTAACGGTTACGCCTGCTGCTTCCTGCTCATCCCTCTCATGATTACGGCGCGCCTTCTTCATCTCGCGCTCAAGGCGCTTGATTTGAATCAGGTGCTTCGGGTTGAAGGGCAGGCTCGGGTAATAACAGTTGGATTCGTGCGTGCAGAAGCAGCCGTCGGCGGCCTTCTTGCGCCGCTCCTTCATCGCGGGCGAGAGCCAGAGCTGCTGGAAATTCCAGTCGAAGTCGCGCAGGTTTCCGACCGCCTCAAGGTTCTCGCACGAAGAGACAGTGCCTTCGTCGTAGATGACCGCGCCTGCGGTTCCAGCATAACAGGTCAGCTGCGCCTTCTGCTCTTCCTGCGTCTTTGAAATCAGGCTGTGCATGTAGATGTCAATCGCGGCCTTGAAGAAGCCCGCGTCGCCGCCGTAGTTATTCTTGATGGCAGCGTGGCGCGAGTCGTCGTCAATCATTTGAGCCAGTTGAGCGTAACGCTCGTGGTCTATGTCCAGCTCAACGGGGTCCGCTGACGGAGGCCGTATGTAGTTGAAGTTGACCTTGTCCGGCTTGAGGTCGTACTTCAGAAAGTCGTACCACTCGAAGATGGTGTTCTGGTTTGAGTGCATGAAGCAGGTGCAGGTCTGTATGTCCAGACGCGGGTACTCTTTCTTAATCGCCTGAAGCTGGCGCGCCGTGTCAATCGCCAAATCCCACGAGCCGGGCTTTTGTCGAATCTTATCGTGCTGGTCTTTCAGGCCGTCTATGCCGAGCGCGACCGCCACGTTGAGGCCCGGGCATTCCTGAAGAATGCGCGTCACGTCCGGTATGATTCGCTTCTGAATCTGGCCGTTCGACATCAGGTAGACGGATTCGAGCCTGTTGTTCTGATGAAAGGCGCGCACGATTTCCGGCAGATCTTTGCGCGTGAAAGGCTCGCCGCCAGCTATGATGAGGACGCCTAAATTTCCTCCGAGCGTCTCGGAAATCTTCTCCAGCTCGTGCGTCTTCATTTGCAGCTTCTTACGCGGGCGGTCGTCCAGCTCGTCCGTGAAAAAGCAGTGCGTGCAGCGCATGTCGCAGACGCTCGTGACCAGAATATTCAGCAGCACGGGCGCAAAAGGCTGTCCCACAGCCAGCCTTGCGTACCGCTTCAAAAGCTCTCGTGTCGTATAGTCCATCTTTTCACCAAAAAAGTGCTCCTGGCCCAAAGGGCTTGAATTCCAGAGCACACACCTGGCCGCGATTTCACGCGACAGTTAAACTTAACTGATAAAGCATTTAACCCGACATGTCAAACCGAACATGGGAGTAATTCTCGCCCGCCCAGCTTCCCCGTAAAAACGGGAGACATTCTTGGATGCAGCCGGGCCCTTTAGCGCTCGCCGCGAACTTGTATGCCCAGCGCTCGCATGCGGCGGTAAAGGTGGCTGCGGTCGACGCCCATCAGCTCGGCGGCGCGCGAGACGTTGCCTTCGGCCTCCATCAGCTTTCGCTGTATGAACTCGCGGTGGTAGGCGTCCGTGGCTTCCTTGAAGGAGGGAAAGCGGAAAGAGGCTGCGGGCGGCTCTTCGCCTCCGAGAGAGGGCAGGTCCGGGGCGGTGACTTTCACCTTTGAGTGCATGATGCAGACGCGCTCGACCGTATTCTTCAGCTCGCGCACGTTGCCCGGCCACGAATAGCTCTGGAGAGCAGCCATCGCATCGTCCTCAAAGCGCTTGGGCCGCCTGCCGTAGGCTGTTGAAAACCTGCGGTTGAAATGCTCCACCAGAAGCGGCACGTCTTCCAGCCGCTCGCGCAGAGGCGGCAGCTCGAACGGGATGACGTTCAGGCGATAAAAGAGGTCTGAGCGGAAGGTTCCCTGTTCTATCAATGCATCCAGGCGTTTGTTGGTGGCTGCAAGGACGCGCACGTCGACTCTAACGCTCTGCGTGCTGCCAACGGGCTCGAAGCGCTGCTCTTCCAGCACGCGCAGGACTTTAGACTGCACGCGAGGGCTCATGTCGCCTATCTCGTCCAGAAAGAGCGTGCCGCCGTCGGCCAGCTCGAACTTCCCCTTTCTGGCAGAGGTCGCGCCCGTGAAAGCGCCTTTGATATGGCCGAACAGCTCAGACTCTATAAGCTCTTCGGGAATGGCGGCGGAATTGACTTCCACGAAGGGGTCGCCCGCGCGTCTTGATTGAGCATGAAGAGCGCGCGCCACCAGTTCCTTTCCGGTTCCGGACTCGCCGTAGATGAGCACGCGACCGTCCGTAGGCGCTACGACATCTATCTGTTTTCTGAGCGCACGCATGGCGACCGACTCGCCAATCATCACGTATTCGTGGTCTAGCTCGCGCGAAAGCTCCCGGTTGACCTCTTCCAGCCTCTTCTGCTTGATGGCGTTGCGAATCGTCAGCACGGTCTTCTCAATCGAGAGAGGCTTCTCGATGAAATCGTACGCGCCGAGTTTGGTGGCGCGCACCGCCGTCTCTATGTTGCCGTGGCCGGAAATCAT
>DASVVZ010000319.1:0-1545 GCA_036389875.1 Pyrinomonadaceae bacterium | reverse complement strand
GGGCGCGGCGTGGTCGAGTCCGGCGTAGGGGAGCGCGAATGGCTCAGTGGTAAGGATGTCTGCGTAGTGGGCGGAGGCGATGCTGCTGCGGAAAATGCGCTCATGCTCGCCGATGTGTGTCCGACCGTGACGCTCGTCAATCGCGGCACGGCTTTACGCGCACGCAGGGAGTTCGCGGAGCGACTGAAGAGCGAGCACCGCGTCACGGTCTTTACCGAAGCCACGCTTGAGCGCATCATAGGCGACGAGCGCGTCGAAGCTGTTGAGATAAGTCGCAAGGGCGCTTTCAAGCCCTTTCAGGTGGCGGTGCAGGCGGTTCTCATACGCATAGGCGTGGAGCCGAACACGGAATTGTTCACGGAACAGCTCGCTCTGGACGAGCGCGGCTACATCGCCGTGACGAGCGAGCAGGAGACGAGCATCGAAAATGTTTTCGCCATCGGCGATGTCTCGAATCCTTCGGCCCCGACCATAGCGGGCGCAACCGGCGCGGGCGCAACCGCCGCCAAAGTTATAGCCTCGCGCCTTAACAAGAAGTGATAAGTTATGCCTACGATTTTTAGTCAGACGAGGGGGCCCGGCGGATACGGGACTATCTCGCCGGAAGAACTGAAGGAGCGGCTTGAGCGGGGCGACCGGCTTGAAGTGATAGACGTGCGCGAGCAGGAGGAGTACGAGATTGCCCGTATAGAGGGCGCACGGCTGCTGCCGCTGAGCCGCTTCCCTGAATGGGCGGGCACGCTCGACGCCGAGGCCGAGACGGTCTTCATGTGCCATCACGGAATCCGCAGCGCGCAGGTCTGCTCCTATCTGGCACGCGAGGGCTTCACGAAGCTCTATAATCTCTCCGGCGGCATAGACGCCTGGTCTGTGGAAGTCGACCGCGCGGTGCCCAGGTATTAGGAGCAGCCAACAAAATTGCAGGGCAAGGCTTGTTTATCAATGAGCACAAAAGCTGAAGGTAAGGAGCGGCCGGCTTATACTGAGGAGCATCTGGCAGCATATCCCGTGGAATATTTCATGGGCATTGACCTGTACAATGCAGGGGAATTTCACGCGGCGCACGATGCGTGGGAGGAGCGCTGGCTGGGCGAATGCGGGCCGCGCGAAAAGCTCTTTCTTCAGGCGATGATTCAATCTGCGGTCGCCTTTCATCATCTTGAGATCGGAAGGCCGGGGGCGGCCCGCCGCATGTATCAACTCTGCAAGGAGAAGTTCGCGCGGCTCGGCACCGGAATTTTTATGTCGCTGGATTTGGAAGATTACCAGGCTCAGCTTGACCGCTCTCTCTCTTGGCTGGAAACTGTACCTGACCCCAGAGAACTGGAGCAGCCTGAGATTGTGCCGCCCGTCATACGGCTCTCGCCGGGCGTCACGGAGTTTGATTGAAGATGAGCGTCGAGGTCGGAGAGCGCGACGTGATGGAAAGAGCGCAGGGGGCGGAGCCCGCCGCGCGTCCAGGCGCGCTCAATAATGTGCTTCAGGATACGCGCCTGCTGCTCGTGGGCCTGTGGCTGGGCGCCAGCCTCTTCTTCAGCTTCGCGG
>DASVVZ010000318.1:0-3022 GCA_036389875.1 Pyrinomonadaceae bacterium | reverse complement strand
CCGCCGCCGTACCCCCCGTACGTTCTACTTCGCGGGCTGGCCTTCCAGGTCGCGTATTTCCACCGTGCCCAGGTTAAGCTTCTTCATCTCCTGTTCTATCTTGCTGCGGTCGCCCACGGCCACTATCACCATGTTGTTTGGCGACAGGTACTTTTCGGCCGCGCGGCGGATGTCTGCCGCAGTGACGGCGTTAATCTGCGCGGGCAGCCTGCGGTAATAGTCCAGGGGCAGGTTGTAGACGAAGAGCTGGCTGAGGCTTCCCACCGTCTGCGCGGTCGTCTCGAAGAGCCCCGGAAGCGAGCGCGCGAAAGCGTCCTTGGCCGTCGTCAGCTCGTCGGCCGTCATCTCGCTGGCTCTTATGCGCTCAAGCTCGTTGAATATCTCGCGCGTTGCGGGCGCCGTGACATCCGTGCGGACTGAGCCGCCAGTGAAGAATGGCCCCGCACCCCTGCGAAAGACGAAGCTAGAGAAGGCTCCGTAGGTGTAGCCGTTCTTTTCGCGCAGGTTCATGTTGATGCGGCTTGAGAAGAGACCGCCGAGGCCCGTGTTCATCACCTGAATCGGAACGTAATCAGGGTTCGAGCGCGCCACGCCGACCTGTCCGACTCTCAGGACTGTCTGCGGCGAGCCCGGCTTGTCAACGATGATGAGCCTGCGGGTTGCGCTCGCGGCCGCATCGGGAACGGTCATCTTCGTGCCCTTGCCGGCCCACTTGCCGAAATACTTCTCGGCAAGCGCGCGAACTTCCTGCTCGCTTATGTCGCCCGCCACTACGAGCGCCGCGTTCTCCGGCACGTAGCCGGCCTTCCAGAAGTTCATCATGTCGTCGCGCGTCATGGACTTCGTGGACTCGGCCGTCCCCAATTCTATGAAGCCGTAAGGATGACGGTCGCCGTAGACAGCGTTGTAGAAGACGCGGGTCGAGAGCGCCGTAGGATTATCGCGCTGTTGAAGAATCTGTGTGAGGCGGGATTTGCGCACGCGCTCTATCTCCTTCTCCGTGAAGGAAGGGTTCAGGGCCACGTCCGCCATCAAATCAAAGGCCGCGTCCACGTTCTTCTTCAGCACTCGCGTAGAGACCGTGGACTGGTCGCTGGTCGAGCCGGTCTGAAGCACCGCGCCTATCTGCGCCACATCGTCGGCAATCTGCAAGGTGGAGCGCTTGTTGGTTCCTTCGTCCAGCATGTCGGCGGTGAAGGAGGCAAGGCCGGGCCTGTCGGCAGGGTTGCGCTCACTGCCCGACAGGACAACCAGGTTGGCGGAGACCACGGGCAGGTTGTGCTGCTCCGCGAACATCACCGTCAGACCGTTCGGCAGCTTGAAGCTGCGCGGCACGGGAAGCGACAGCGCGCTTGTTGCGCCTGCCGACGGTTGCTGCTTTCTCCACTCCTGGCCGGGGATGTTTACGCCTGTGACGCCCTCGTTCTTCTCCTCCTCGGCCGTCTTCGGAACGTCATCCACGACCTTCTTGCCGGGCACGCCGTAAACAATCGCGCGCGTGTTTTTTGTGAGCCTGTCCTGCGCTATCTTCTGAATGGCGCTGGCCGTGGCGTTATCGAAACGCGCCAGGTCTCTGGTCAGAAAGCCCGGGTCGCCCAGATAGTGATTGTACTGGTTAAGACGGTCTGCGACGCCGCCGAAACCCCCCAGGACTTCCAGGCCGCGCACGATCTGGCTCTGAATCAGGTTGCGCGCGCGCTCCACTTCCTCCGGCCTGGGGCCTTCCTTTCGCATGGCGTCGAGCTCTTCGTCAATGGCCTTCTCAAGTTCTTCGGGCTTGACACCCGGCTTGGCCGTGGCGGTTATCTGAAAGACGGAGCCGAGTATCAGCGAATACTGAAAGGCAGTCACGTCCTGAGCTATCTGACGGTCGTAGACCAGCCGCTTGTAGAGGCGGCTGGATTTTCCGCCGCCGAGGATTCTGGCCAGCATCTGCGCTTCGGCATCGCCGGGCTTATATATGGGGTCTGTTATCCATCCCATGTAGACGCGCGGCAACTCCACCTGGTCTGTGACGACGGCGCGCTTCTCTGCGGTGATAGGCGGCGTCTTGGCGTCAATGGGCGGAACCGGCGGCCCCGAAGGCAGTGGGCCGAAGTATTTCTCAACGAGCGCCTTCGTCTTAGTCTTGTCTATGTCGCCGACGATTGCGAGGCTGGCGTTGTTGGGCGCGTAGTAGAGCTTGAAGAACTCACGCACGTCTTTGAGGCGCGCGCTCTCTATGTCCGCGTGCGAGCCTATGACGGAGGCGTAGTAGGGATGGCCCTTGGGAAAGAGCTGGTGAAACAACTCCTCTTCGACCAAGCCGTAGGGAGCATTCTCGCCCTGTCGCCGCTCGTTGCGCACCACGTCGCGCTGGTTGGCAAGGCGCTTGGCGTCCAGCGTGTCCAGCAGGTATCCCATGCGGTCGGATTCGAGCCACAGCGCCAGCTCAAGCTGGTTCGACGGCAGCGTCTCGAAATAGTTTGTGCGGTCAAAGTCGGTCGTGCCGTTGATGTCTGACGCCCCGGCGCCTTCCAGCAGCTTGAAGTGCTGGTCGTCGCCTATATTCTTTGAGCCCTGAAACATCATGTGCTCGAAGAGGTGCGCGAACCCTGTCAGCCCGGGCCGCTCGTTGGAAGGCCCCACGTGATACCAGAGATTGACGGCCACCATCGGCAGCCTGTGGTCTTCAAGCAGTATGACCTCAAGGCCGTTCTTCAGCTTATACTTTTCAAAATTAAGATTTGGCTGAGCCTGTGCATTAATGGAAGGCTCAAGCGGGGTTTCTGTGATGTTCGGCCCGGCTAAGCCGACGACGCTGTTTGAGGCAACGAGCGACAGCATTGCCACTAGTAGGCAGAGCTTTTTAAGGCTTGGCATAGAGAGAAATCTCCTTGGATTCTGACTATTAATCAGCAAAAGTTGTTCAATTTGTCCGGGGGCCTGGAGAATTAGAGAGCAGAAAACTTGTATTCCAAAACGCGCGGCCTGTCAATTCACATCACAGGATTCGGTAGACCTAACCGGGCGCGGGGGGGGG
>DASVVZ010000317.1:0-28817 GCA_036389875.1 Pyrinomonadaceae bacterium | reverse complement strand
CCCCCCCCCGCTTCTCAGTCTTTTATGCGAACCCTCTCGCTGGCATATCGAGCGAGCGCTGAAGCCAGTTCTCTTCGGGATAGCGGCACGCGCCGTCTATGACGTGCAGCGTGTAAGCGTGACGAGACTTCTCAGACCTGTTGGCGTAGCTCAGGTGCGGCAGAAGACCACTGAGTACAATCAACGTTCCCTTTTTGACTTCCAGCGGAACAAGTCTCTCAAGCGGCCACTCGCCTGAGTCGTAAATCTCGAAGCGCGTCCCGCCCTGTCCATCGCGCACGAAGCGCGAGCGAAGCCCCAGATGATGCCCGCCCGGAATCGCCCACAGGCACCCGTTCTCCCGCGTTGCATCTTCGAGCGCAAACCAGAGGCCCGTGACGCTCATCGGCTCAGTGTATAGAAAGGCGCTGTCCTGATGGCACGTGACCTCGCCGCCCACGCGCGGCTGCTTGAAGATGTACATGGATTGCATGAGCAGGGGCTGGGCTATACCAAGGCCGTAGACGAGGCGGGCGAGCCTTTTGGTTCTGGAGAATCTGTCGAAGTCCTCGTCCAGGTCATGCAGCGCGTGGCCAATCTTATTAATCGAACGCTCTTTAGCTTGACGCAGGCTTCCATCCTCGAGAAAAGCATCCTCTTCGAAAAAGAAGCGAATCTTATTGCCCGATTCCAGAAAGTACCTGTCGCTGCGCCGCGTCTGCTCTCTGGTGGAGAAGACGGAGAATGAGCCGGCCGGGTCAAAGGCTTCTACCATCTGGGCGGCGCGGCGGCGCAGCGCGTCGCAGTCGGACGCGTGCACGAAATTCTCAAGGATTAGAAAGCCGTCACGCTCGTATCGCTCAAGCTCGTCGGCTTTGAGCCTGAAATCCGTCTCTTTCATCTACGAATCCTCCACGGCGAAGCGCCTCTCTCTCAAGATAACATTAAAGGGGCAGGGGCCGCCCTCGAACCAAATGCTGGAAATTCGCCTTCATTAATAGTTTCCCAACTATAAAATCGTAGTTATGATGAAAGTCGCCCGGCTGCTATTGTCGCCGGTCGTAGTTTCGAGTATAAATTCGCTTACGTTTAGGTCTTCGCTTTCCGTGAAAGGTTAAGGAGTCAACTCTATGCAGTCTCGAAAGTATCTCTTTGTCAGCCTGGGGCTGACCGCGCTCATGCTTCTTTTTTCGATAAGCGTCCCGGCGCAGAAGAAAAAGAAGAATGAGCCGCAAGCTCCGCAGAGTAACCCGCCGACGATACGGCTGACGCCGAGCACGAATGTCGTCATGAACTGTCCCGGCGAAGGCTCTTCCGTGCAACTCGCGGCCGACGCGGTCAGCCCGCAGGGGCTTCCGCTGCGCTACAACTGGAGCGCCACGGGGGGGCGCATAGTCGGCACAGGCGCCAATACCACCTGGGACTTCTCGGGCGTGCAGCCGGGAACCTACACGGTCACCGTCGAGGTCAATAGCGGACGCGAGCAGGACTGCACGGCCTTCACGCAGACGGCCGTGGTGGTGCGCGAGTGCCCGCCGCCGACCTGCCCCAGCATAGTCATCTCGTGTCCGGACACGGTGCGCGTGGGCCAGGCCATTACCTTCACCGCCAACGTAACGAACCTTGCCACAGGCATTACGCCAATTTACCAGTGGACGGTTTCGGCCGGCACTATTACGGGCGGGCAGGGAACGCCGACCATCACCGTCGACACGACAGGTCTGGCGGGCCAGCCCGTCAACGCGCGTCTCTCGGTAGGCGGCTTTAATCTTGATTGCTCCGCGCAGTGTACTACGCAGATTCCTTACAACCCCGAGCCGCGCAAGTTTGACGAGTTCGGAGATATTGCGCGCGATGATGAAAAGGCCAGGCTGGATAATTTCGCCATACAGCTACAGCAGGAGCCGGAAGCGCAAGGCTACATCTTCGTCTACTCGGGCACGGGAAGGCGCATACGCGCCGACTACGCGCAGAGGAGAACGGCGCGCATACGCGATTACCTTCTCAACTCTCGCGGACTCGATGCTCGACGCATAGTCATCATGGAAGGCCCGCCCAGGGCAGAGCCGGCTGTGGAGCTTTGGATATCGCCTCCGGGCGCGACGCCTCCGGCACCCAGATAAGTAGTAGTTAGCGGTAGAAAGCTGATGGTGAATAGAAGCCTTGCGCAAGGCTTCTATTCACCATTTTCTCTTTGAACTGCATCCTGTCTGAAAAGCAGATTAAAAGAGCGAGGGCTGGTCATCCAGGCTTGAGGCTTCGACCGTCTGCTGCCCCAGCAGCCGCTTCAGCTTGTTGGCGCTGGCGGGCGCGTGCCCCTCGTAAAAGTTGCTGAAGTAAGCGAAGACTTCAGAAGTGCGCGCGCGAATCTTTGCTATCGTCTCGTGCCACGATTGAAGGTTCCTGTCCCTGGCCCTTTGCACGCGGTCGAAGCGCACCAGGTCGCGCTCTCCCATCCAGCGTATGTAGGCGAAGTCGGCTGTGGGCCATTCGATGAACTGCAACATCAACGAGCGCTCTATCCATTGGCCTTCCGTCAGCGCGAGCGCGACGCGGTGTTTGGCCAGAAGGTCTGCCACGCGGCGGCGCATCCAGCCGGGGTGACGAAACTCTATGCTGAAGCGTATGTCTTCCGGCAGCTGTTGCAGAAATTCGCGCAGGGCGTGAGCGTTCTCCGTCGTCAACTCAAACTGCGGCGGCATCTGAATCAGTATGACGCCTAGCCTTGTGCCTAAAGCCCTGACGCGCGCGGAGAACTCTTCGAGCAGTATCGCGCTTCCGCTCCCCAGAGAGCGCGCGTGCGTAATCTCCTGCGGCAGCTTGAGCGAAAAGGTAAAGCCTTCCGGCGCGCGCCTGGCCCATGCGGAGATGGCTTGCGCCGACGGGATAGCATAAAAGGTCGAATCCACCTCTACCGTCTCGAAGGCGCGTGCGTAAATCTCAAGCATATCCGGCGCGCGCGTTCCCCTCGGATAAAAGACCGGCAAACTCCCGGCAGCGCCGCTCACCCAATCCTCATAATTCCACCCCTGACACCCCACATGAACCGGCGCTAGCTTTTCCTGATTAGACATGATTTTTTAATGTCATGAGTCCAGACTGTTTTTGAGTATGATGATGTTGAAGATGCCAAGTACGGCGCGTTCTATGCTCTCTACTTGAAATCCTGCGCGGCGCGCTTCCTCTGCCGTGCGGCGGTTGAAATGGTCTTCGCACAGTGGAACCGTGACCTTGTTCAGAAGATCGAAGACGGGGCCCAGCAGGAGGCCCGGCGGGCGCACGTGCTCAAGCATGACTATCGTGCCGCCCGCGCGCACCACACGCTTTAGCTCCGAGAAGGATTTTTGCGGGGACGCGACCGAGCAGAAGAGAAGCGTCGAGAGCGCAGCGTCAAAGTGATGATCCGGAAAAGGAAGCGCCTCGATGTTTGCCTGAACGAGAGAGACGCTGATCGGGCGGCTCTTCATCCCGGCGTGTCGAATCATCTCGCGGCTCAGCTCGCTCGCCACCCCTCGCGTGGAAGGCGCAAGGTAAGAGAAGTTGAGCCCCGTGCCCGCGCCTACCTCAAGCAGCAGTGCGTCTTCAGGCAAAGCGGCAACCGTCCTCTCGCGCAGGCGCGCCAGGAACAGCCGCTCGCAGGGTCTGATGGCCGAGTCGTAACGCGGCGCAATCGCATCGTAGGTGACGCGCACGCTCGGCTGAGAAGGCGGTGTGTCCTTCATACTCTTAATGAGCTTAACGAAGCGTCATGACGACCGAACGCTCGCGCGGGCCGTCGAACTCGCAAAGGAAGATGCCCTGCCATCTTCCCAGCATAAGCTCGCCGTCACGAAAAGGAACGGTGACGCTCGTGCCCACGAGGCTCGATTTAATATGCGCGTCCGAGTTCTCTTCACCGTGGCGAAAGTCCATGCCGTGCTGTGGAATCAGCGTGCGCAGGGCGTGAAGCATGTCGCGCGGCACGTCCGGATCTGCGTTCTCGTTGATGGTCAGCCCGGCGGTCGTGTGCTGAACATAGAGGACGCAGATGCCGTCACTCGCGCCCGCTTCCTTTAACCTGCGACGAACTTCGTCCGTGAACTCCACCAGCTGTTCGCGCTCGCGCGAGCGCACACGTAGCGTGTAGAACATCTCTGGCTTCTCTCTCTCTTGAGATTAAAATCGTAAAGCCCCTGAACCGTACAGCGTGCCGGTCAGGGGCTTTAACCAATTCGAGCGCGGATTTCCGGGCGGCTGCTTTATGGCCGCCTGTTTCCCGCACGGCGCAGTATGGCCCAACCCGTCGGAAGCACAGCGGCCGCCAGTGAAATCTTCACCACGTCGCCCAAAAGAAAAGGCGCTACGCCGGCGTACCAGGCGGCGAGCGCGGTCGGCGCATAAAATGTTGCCAGCCATGACCAGCCGCACAGCAGTATCACTGCCGAGCCCAGAAACATGGCCGCCGCTGCCGTCAAATACCTTCTGTCCCAGCCGCGCTCCGCGAGCCATCCGGTCAGGAAGGCCGCCAGAGGGTAAGAGAGCAGGTAGCCTGCCGTGGGGCTAAAGAGAAGATAATGTAGGCCGCCCTGACCCGAACGGAAAAAGGGAAGTCCCACCGCGCCCTCTACCAGATAAGCAATCATGGCCAGCGCGCCAAGGCGCGAGCCGAGAAGCGCACCCGTCAACAACACCGCGAACGTTTGCCCCGTGATAGGCACGGGCGTCCAGGGCAGAGGGATGACGAGTTGCGCCGAAAGGGCTGTCAGAAGGCTGAAGGCTACGACGAGCGCGACGGAGCGCGCCCAATCCACGGGCGCGAGCGCCGCACCCATTAGCGTTTCGGCTTTAGCGTAAGTGTTCATCTGGAAATACCCTGTGATAAGTGATGAGTGACGAGTTGAAAAGCAACGAGCAGAGTTAATGTAGCTCTTTTCCCGTCACTTGTCACCCGCCACTCATCGATGCCTTTCTAGTCCGTGGCGACTTCCGTATCTCTCTCAGTCGTTCTGGCCGTAGCCGCAGCGCCGGGCATCCCCGAAGGCAGGGCCTGAACGCCGGACGCCTGCAACCCTCCGGTTCCGGCCGTGGCGATTGTCGGACTCTCAGCCCCTATTCGCATGCCGTAGAAGGAGCGCCAGACGAAGACAACAGAGATAAGGAAGAAAACGGCAGCCAGCGCATGAGTTACGTTCGCGCCAACGCTGTCCGTTAAAGTCACGGCCAGCTCGACGGCCAGCAGGCCGAAGAGCGTGGTGAATTTGATGACGGGATTCAACGCGACGCTTGAGGTGTCCTTGAAGGGGTCTCCCACCGTGTCGCCGACGACCGTAGCATCATGGAGCGCCGTTCCCTTGGCCTTTAACTCAACCTCTACGACCTTCTTCGCGTTGTCCCACGCGCCGCCCGCGTTCGCCATGAAGATTGCCTGGTAGAGACCGAAGACGGCTATGGAGATCAGGTAGCCGATGAAGAAGAAGGGCTCTACGAAGGCGAAGGCCAGCGCCGAGAAAAAGACCGTCAGGAAGATGTTGAACATCCCCTTCTGCGCGTACTGCGTACAGATTTGTACGACCTTCTTACTGTCTTCGACCGAGGCTTTCTCCACGCCCTCAAGACGTATGTTGGCCTTGATGAATTCCACAGCGCGATAAGCCCCCGTGGTCACGGCCTGCGTCGAAGCGCCCGTGAACCAGTAAATGACAGCGCCGCCCGTAATCAGTCCGAGCACGAACGGAGCATGAAGCAGGCTGAGATTTTCTGTGTCCCTCGTCAGCCCGTCTGTGAGAGCCATCATGATGGAGAAAATCATGGTGGTCGCGCCGACGACGGCCGTTCCAATCAGCACAGGCTTGGCCGTAGCCTTAAAGGTGTTGCCCGCGCCGTCGTTCTCTTCCAGCAGGTGCTTGGCGCGCTCAAAGTTCACGTCGATGTTGTTATCGCGCTTAATCTCTTCACGCACGCCCGGTATCTGCTCTATCAGCGACAACTCGTAAACACTTTGCGCGTTGTCCGTGACAGGCCCGTAGGAGTCTACGGCGATCGTCACAGGCCCCATGCCCAAAAAGCCGAAGGCCACGAGTCCGAAGGCGAAGACCGCGGGCGCGACCATCAAATCTCCCAGACCCATTGTGCTGAAGCCGTAGGCTATGGCCATCAGCGCGACTATGCTTATGCCGAGCCAGTAGGCGGAAAAGTTTCCCGCAACCAGACCCGACAGGATGTTGAGCGACGCCCCGCCTTCCTGCGAAGAGATAACGACTTCCTTGACGTGACGCGATTCCGTCGAGGTGAATACCTTGACGAGCTCCGGGATGACAGCCCCGGCGAGCGTGCCGCACGAGATGATGGTCGCAAGCTTCCACCAGAGCGACGTGTCGCCGCCAAGCGTCGGGATAATCAGATACGACGCGGCGTAAGTGATGATGATGGAGACGATGCTCGTTATCCAGACGAGCGAGGTCAGAGGCGCTTCAAAGTTCATCACGTCCACGTTGCGGTAGCGCGCACGCGCCATCGTCTCGTTGACGAAGTAGGAGATGCCGCTGGCGATAATCATCATCACGCGCATGACGAAAATCCAGACCAGAAGCTGAATCTGTATGTTCTCGCCGCGCACGCCCAGCAGGATAAATGTGATCAGCGCCACGCCCGTCACGCCATAGGTCTCGAAGCCGTCGGCCGAAGGGCCTACGGAGTCGCCGGCGTTATCGCCCGTGCAGTCTGCAATCACGCCGGGGTTGCGCGCGTCGTCCTCCTTAATCTTGAAGACTATCTTCATCAGGTCGGAGCCTATGTCGGCGATCTTGGTGAAGATACCGCCCGCTATACGAAGAGCCGCAGCGCCTAAAGATTCGCCGATGGCGAAGCCTATGAAGCAGGGGCCGGCGTAATCGCCGGGGATGAAGAGCAGAATGCAGAGCATGATTAAAAGCTCGATGCTGATGAGCATCATGCCTATGCTCATGCCCGCGCGAAGCGGAATCGCATAAATCGGGTAGGGCTTGCCGCCTAAGGAAGCGAAGGCCGTGCGCGAATTGGCAAAGGTGTTGACGCGAATGCCGAACCACGCCACGCCGTAGCTGCCCGCTATGCCGACAAGGCTGAACAGCAGAATGACGATCACGCGCAGAGTGTTGTTCGTAGCCGGATTCGCTGCCGGCGAGAGAAACCCGAAGTAGATGACTATGATGACGGCGATGAAGGCTTCAAGGATGAGAATGAACTTTCCCTGAGTGACGAGATAGGTCTTGCAGGTCTCGTAGATAAGCTCGGAAATCTCGCGCATGGAGCGGTGAACCGGCAGGTTCTTCAACTGCATGTAGATGACCATGCCGAAGACCAGTCCGAGCACGCAGACGCCAAGACCAATCAGCAGGAGCGTGCGGCCATCCAGGCCGAGGAACTGAACCTGCGAGACATCCGGCAACACGAGGTTGGCTTCGCCGCCCCCCTCGCGCGCCATTGCGCTCGAAGCATAGAGGCTGAGCGAAGCGAGGCTCGCGCTGGCGCCTATGATGGCGCGGCGGACGCGCGGCGAGGACAGGGAAGCGCCGCGTTTCAGCCGCTCGATTGCGCTCGTGGAACGGCGCGAGTTTTTGAGCGAAACCAGCGCTACGCCGCAGATGGCTAATAGACTGATGAAAAATAGTAATTCGGTAGACAAGGCTAACGATTCCTTTCTGTTCGTTAAAAAGATGGCGAGAGGCCATTCACCCGTGAAGCCCCGTGTTTTTCAACCGGCATCGTCTTTCTTTCAGGCAGACCGGCAGCACACAAGGAAACTGCGAGAAATCCCCTGTGCGCACACTGCTGAAGAACCGGGTTGCGCCGAAAGCCGTTATTATTGCCGATTTTTATCCGAACTGTCCACTAGGCAGGGCAGAGGACTCGGTTCACCTCGTTGCAGTTCCGTCCTTTTGTGTGATTCTATGAAAGCAGGCGTTTCGCACCGGTAACCGGGCGCGCGCATCAATCTTAAAAGGTCGGGCAGGCGTGACTATGCGTGATGGGGTAATGTCAAAAGCCGGCGGTTCTAAACCGCAGCCGGGCGAAGGGGACGCGTCCGTATCCTTTCGCTCGCTGCTGCTGCGCCTCATACGCGGCGAAGACCTGGCGCGCGGCGAAGCCTCTCTGCTGTTGGATTCGCTCCTGGGCGAAGAGGTGACGGATGCTCAAATCGGGGCAGCGCTCGCCGCACTGGCGGCCAAGGGCGAGACGGTGGCGGAGCTTGTAGGCATGGCGGAGGTGATGCGCGAGCGCGCCACTCGCATACGCGCCAGGCATAGTACCTTCGTGGACACGGCTGGCACAGGCTCAAGCTCCGTCAAGACTTTCAACGTCTCCACGGCGGCGGCCTTTGTCACGGCCGCCGCAGGGCTGCCCGTGGCCAAGCACGGCAGCCGCGCCGTCACGAGCCGCACGGGGAGCGCGGACGTTTTAACAGAGCTCGGCGTGGGCACCACGGCCTCGCGGGAAGTCACGGAAAAGTGCCTCAACGAGATTGGAATCTGTTTCATGTTCGCGCCGCTTTATCACTCGGCGACTGCGCGCGTGGCTGGAGTCCGCCGCGAGCTTGGCATTCACACGGTCTTTAATCTGCTCGGCCCTTTGACAAATCCCGCGGGCGCGCCGAGGCAGGTCGTGGGCGTGTGGCGCGCGGAGCTGGTCGAGCCGCTCGCGCGTGCGCTCGCCATGCTGGGAGCCGAGCGGGCATGGGTCGTGCACGGCCTGGACGGGCTGGACGAAGTGACGACTTCCGGCAAGACTCGCGTGGCCGAGGCGGCGGAGGGCCGCGTCTCCGTCTTCGAGATAGAGCCGGAAGACTTCGGCCTGCGGCGCTCCGCGCTTGACGGCGTGCGCGTTGAGGATGCACAGGCGAGCGCGCGCGTGGTGACGGCCATACTGAGTGGAGAGCGTCGCGACGAGGCGCGTGATCTGGTCGTTGCGAATGCTGCCGCGGCCCTCTTCGTAGGAGGCGCTGCGGGCAGTCTGAAGGATGCGGCGCTCATGGCTCAGGAGACGCTTGAGAGCGGAGCCGCCGGAGCCAAGCTGGAAGAATTCATAAGGGCCACGAACGAATGACACCCACGGACTTTTTAACCGCCATCCTCAGGCGCAAGAGAGAGCGGGTGGAGGCCGCAAGACGCGAGCGCCCGCTTGAAGAGCTGGCGGCGAGCGCCGCAGGTGTGCGAAGTGATGCCCGGCGCCACGGTCTTCGTCATGCACTTTCGCGCGAAGGGGAAATCAACATCATAGCCGAGTTCAAACGCGCTTCGCCCTCGAAGGGATTGATAAACGACGGCGCGTCGCCCGAAGCGGCGGCGAAAGGATACGCAGAGGGAGGGGCGGCGGCCGTCTCTGTCCTGACGGAAGAGGACAGCTTTCTCGGCTCGCTCGAAGACCTGCGCGCGGTTCGCGCGGCCGTCTCTCTTCCGGTGCTGCGCAAGGATTTTATCTTCGACGAGTATCAGCTTTATGAATCTGCCGAAGCGGGCGCGGACGCGCTGCTTCTCATAGTCGCCGCTCTGGATGACTGGACTCTTCAGCGCTTACGCAGCATCACGGAAGATGAGCTGGGGATGGATGCGCTCGTCGAAGTCCACACGGAAGAGGAGCTGGAGAGGGCGCTGGCCGTAGGGGCCACGCTCATTGGAGTCAACAACCGTAACCTGCACACGTTTCAAGTTTCGCTGGAGGTCTCCGTGCAGATGGCCGGTAAAGTCCCGCCCGGCGTGCTGCTCGTCAGCGAAAGCGGCCTCAGCACGGCTGATGACATAGAGCGCCTTCGCGCGCTCGGTTACAGGGGATTTCTGATTGGCGAGCGGCTGATGCGCGCCTCAAGTGCGGTCGAAGAGCTCGGGTCGCTCGTGCGCAGGCGGAAAGGTTGAGGGGTGTGACGCTAATCAAAATCTGCGGCATCACGAATCTCGCAGACGCTCTCATGTCGGTGCGAGCCGGGGCGGACATGCTCGGCTTCAATTTCTACCGCGCGAGCCCCCGATACATTGCTCCGAACGAAGCGCGCCGCATCATACAGGAGCTTTCGGACGAAGCGATGGCTGTCGGGCTATTCGTGAATGAAGAGAGCCCCGAGCGTGTAATGGAACTGGCAGACGCGGCGGGCGTTCGAGCCGTACAGTTGCACGGGGACGAGCCGCCCGAATACTGCTGCGCGCTCGAAGGCCGCTTTGTCATCAAGGCCCTGCGTGTGCGCGAAGACTTCAAACCCGAGAGCGCGGGCCATTATGCTACCGAAGCTATCTTGCTGGACGGGTTCAGCCGCGAGGCTTACGGCGGGACGGGCAAGACCTTTGACTGGACTGCGGCACAACGTGCGAGCGGCTTCGTGCAGAAGCTTTTCCTGGCCGGGGGCTTGAGCGCGGCGAACGTGGCCGAGGCTGTAAGATTGGTTCGGCCCTACGCGGTCGATGCGTGCAGCTCTGTCGAGCGTGCGCCGGGGATTAAGGACGAGGAGCGCCTGCGCTCGTTCGTGGCTGCCGTGCGGAGCGCGGTCTGAAACGGGCTGCCGCCGCATGAGGAAGAGTAAAGGAGTGGGGGAAGTGAATCTAAATCAACCTGACGAGCGTGGATACTGGGGAGATTACGGCGGGCGCTTTGTGCCGGAAACCCTGATGGCTCCGCTCGAAGAGCTGACGACCGCCTACTTTGAAGCGCGGGACGACGCGGGCTTTCAAGGTGAGCTGCACTCGCTGCTCAGAGATTATTCCGGGCGGCCCACGCCGCTCTTCCACGCCTCGCGTCTCACGGAGAGCGCGGGCGGCGCTCGCATCTACCTCAAGCGTGAAGATCTTTCGCACACGGGCTCGCACAAAATCAACAACGCGCTCGGTCAGGCGCTGCTGGCGCGGCGCATGGGCAAGCGGCGCGTGATTGCAGAGACGGGAGCGGGCCAGCACGGCGTAGCCTCTGCCACGGCCTGCGCTCTGCTCGGCCTTGAGTGCATAGTTTACATGGGCGCGGAAGATATAAGACGCCAGAGCCTTAATGTCTATCGCATGCGGCTCCTGGGCGCGGAAGTGCGGGCGGTTGACGCGGGCTCGCGCACTCTGAAGGACGCGATTAACGAGGCGCTCAGGGATTGGGTGACGAACGTTCAGGGAACTTACTATCTTCTGGGCAGCGCGTTGGGGCCGCACCCGTACCCGCTCATAGTGCGCGACTTCCAGAGCATTATAGGGCGCGAGGCACGCGCGCAGATACTCGAAAGCGAAGGAAGGCTGCCGGACGTGCTGGTGGCCTGCGTCGGAGGCGGCTCAAACTCCATAGGGCTGTTTCATCCATTCCTGTCGGACGAGCGTGTCCGAATGATAGGCGTCGAAGCCGGTGGAAGCGGGCACGAGCTTGGCTTGCACGCGGCCAGATTCGACCCGCGCGGCGGAGGTGCGCGCGGCGTCCTGCACGGCACCATGAGCTACGTGCTTCAGGACGAGCGCGGGCAGATTGCGGGCACGCACTCGATCTCGGCGGGGCTTGACTATCCATCTGTAGGCCCAGAGCACGCCTTTCTTCATGATGCGGGGCGAGTCGAATACACCTCCGCCACTGACGCGGAAGCGCTCGTGGCCTTTAAAAAGCTTTCTCAACTGGAAGGCATCATCCCCGCGCTCGAATCCGCCCATGCGATTGCCCACGCCTTGCGCGTGGCCGCAGAGCTTGGGAAAGGAGAGGTAATTATAGCCAACCTGTCCGGGCGCGGGGACAAGGACGTGAGCACGCTCGCGGACGCCTCCGTGGAGGCTGAAGCTTGAGCCGCATCACGGACACCTTCGCGCGCCTCAAGACCGAGGGACGCCGTGCGCTGATACCCTTCATCATGGCGGGCGACCCTGACCTTCGTACGACGCGGGAGCTGGTTGTCGAGCTGGCAAAGTCCGGCGCGGACATAATAGAGCTGGGCGTCCCCTTCAGCGACCCGATAGCGGACGGCCCCGTCATACAGCGCGCATCCATGCGCGCTCTGCTAAATCCTATGGGGGTCTCGCAGGTTCTGGAAGTCGTAAGCGACGCGCGTCGTGAGACGGACGTGCCTGTGATTCTCTTCAGCTACCTGAACCCCTTGCTGCGATTCGGCGCGGAGAGACTCGGGCGCGAGGCCGCACGCGCAGGCGTGGACGGCCTGCTTGTGACAGACCTCACGCCTGACGAATACGACGGATTCTACGAGGCCATGACGGCCAACGGCCTCGACTCTATCTGCCTGGCGGCTCCGACCTCTACAGATAAGCGGCTGCGCCTGATAGCAGAGCGTGCGAAGGGCTTCATCTACGCCGTCTCGCGCACGGGGGTTACGGGCGCGCGCGCCGAGATGAGCAGTGATGCTGAAGCGCTGGTGTCACGCCTGCGCTCCGTCACAGACCTGCCGGTAGCCGTAGGCTTCGGCATCTCAAGCGCGAAGCAGGTGGCGGACGTGTGGCGTTATGCTGATGGAGCGGTGGTCGGCTCTGCAATCGTGGCCGAGATGGAGAGACGGGCGGGCGAGCCCGGCTTTGTCAGCAGCATGGGACAGTTCACGCGCGGCCTGCTGCCCGCTTCAGATAATTCTCAGATAACAGATGTTTAGGACTTCGAGCCTAAGAGGTACTTCGCGCCGGTGGCAACGCTCACTCCGCCTGCGGGCTCAAGCGTGACGGCGAAGGCCTGAGCATCGCGTCCTTCAACAGGAATCTGGTCGCGCATCTCTGCCTGACCCGACGTGTTTGTGCCAAAGACTCCGCCCGGCAGCACCTTGCCATCCGGCGTGATGAACCAGAGCTGGTAGGCCTTGCCCGCTGGGGCGGGCGGCAGGTTGTACGCGAAGAGCATAGCCCGCCCCGTCTGACGGTCGTAGGCCAGCTTGGCGCGGGCCTGCGGGGCCGTCTCAGTCCCCGAAAGCATGACCATGCTTGAGCCGGGCGCAGAGAGCAGCTCTCTCACCTCGCGCTCGCGCGCAAGCTCTGCCTCCGCAGCATTCTTTCTCTGCCAGAGCAGGAACAGCGAGACGATGAGCGCGCCAATCAGTAGTGACGCGGCGAGCAGCGCGCCCCAATTGTATGAGGCTCTTCTTCTGGGAGCGAAAGGAAGCGGCTCCTTTTCTTTGAGTGACGGCCTATCCGTCTCGGCCTGAGCGTTCGAATTTTGGCCTTCCGCCGCGACGGCTTCGAGGATACGTGCGCGCAAGTGTGCGGGCGGCGTCGCCGCAGGGACAAGGTGAGCCAGCATGGCTGCCGTATCGCGCAGCTCACCTAGTTCCGCGCGACACTCCGCGCAGTCCTCCAGATGCTCGCGCACGGCGCGCTCCTCAGTCTGGTCAAGGGCGTCCAGCGCCTCCAGCTCAAGCATCCCTTTGTACTCTTCGTGGCTCATCCTGAAAACCCGATGACAACTCCCTCATCTACTCAAGAGTTCGCGCAGGCGACGAAGCCCGGCGCGCGTGCGCGTCTTGACCGTGCCGAGCGGCGTATTGGTTCGTTCCGCGATTTCTGTTTGTGATAACCCCTCGAAGTAGGCCAAAAGCAGCGTCTCGCGCTGCTCTTCCGAAATCTCGGCCAGCGCACCACGCACCCTCTCGCTCTCTTCAGACCGGATGGCGTCATCCGACGCGTCCGAAACTTCCTGCCACGGGTCGGGCGCTGACTCCAAGTCCCTGCGCTCGGCCGACGCGCGAGAGCGCAGCCTGTCAATCGCACGACTGCGCGCAATCGTGACCAGCCAGGTGAAAGCCTTGCCGCGCGACTCGTCAAAGCTGGAAGCGCGCCGCCAGGTCTGTATGAAGACCTCCTGCAGCACGTCTTCGGCCTCTGCGCCGTCATGTAATATACGTAGCAGAAGGCCAAAAAGGATGGAATGATAGCGGTCGTAAAGCACTGCCAGCGCCTCGGAATCTCCGCTGGCGATGGCGCGCAGCAGTTCTGTATCGGACGTTGGCACGTGTTCGGGGCCGATGCTTGACGCTCTCGACATCTGAATAAACCGCGTGGCGTGGCAGGGCCTTCCTCTATTTAAGCTGGAATATCCCGGAAAAATTTAACGCAATCCGGTAAGACAATGTGCTCCGTATATTGCGTGAACGCCACGGAAAATTCAACATGAGGAAGGTAAAAGGTATAAATATGAAGAAATTAGTCGCAACGCTGCTCTTAGCAGTATCCGCATTGACCGCAGCCGGCTTGAGCGCCAGCGCGCAAGGCACCAATCCGATGGTTGGCGGAGCGCCGATGTATCGAAGCCGGGACATCATTGACAACGCCGTCAACTCGAAAGACCATACGACGCTCGTCGCCGCCGTCAAGGCCGCCGGGCTGGTTGAAACGCTGAAGGGCAAAGGCCCCTTCACGGTCTTTGCGCCAACAAACGCGGCGTTCGATAAGCTTCCTGCGGGAACCGTGGACGCTCTTCTCAAGCCCGAGAATAACGCTATGCTGAAAAGCGTGCTGACTTATCACGTAGTCGCAGGCAAGTACGACTCGAACAAGCTTATGAAGCTGATTAAGAAGGGCAATGGTTCGGCCACGGTCAAGACCGTGAGCGGCGGCACGCTGACGTTCCGCATGAACGGCATGAACGGCATCACCGTGACGGATGAAAAGGGCGGGACATCGAACGTCTCCGTCGCCAACGTCTATCAATCAAACGGAGTAATCCACGTAGTTGACACGGTGCTGATGCCTGGTAGCTAATAAACTGTAAAGGCAGCTTTGGGGAAAGGTGTTTCCGTCTTCAACATGAAACACCTTTCCCCTGTCGACTTATCGAGAGGCCGTAGCCATGAACAGACGAGTCTTTCTCTCAAACAGCATAGCATTGGGGGCTGCGGCCCTACTCTGCGCCCCGTTACGCGCGCTTTCGTATCAATCGGAAGCGGGCGCTCAGGGCGACGGCGCGCCCATTAAAAAGATTGTCAGGACGGAGGAAGAGTGGCGGCGCATACTCACGCCTGAGCAGTTCTACATAACCCGGCAGAAGGGGACGGAAGCGCCCTATTCGAGTCCGCTCAATAAAGTCTACGAGCGCGGAACGTTCGCCTGCGTCTGCTGCGACCTGCCGCTCTTCAGCTCCACAACCAAGTTCGATTCGCACACGGGCTGGCCCAGCTTCTGGTCTTCAATCTCCAAACAGAACGTCGTGGAAGAGGCCGACAACAGCCTCTCCGAGACCAGAACCGAAGTTCTCTGCGCAAGGTGCGATGCACACCTGGGCCACGTCTTCGACGACGGCCCGGAGCCGACCGGCCTTCGCTACTGCATAAACGGACTGGCCCTGAAGTTCCTGAAGAAGCGATAGACAGGATAAGAAGGAACCACCGAGAGGGCACGCGCACGACACGAACATAAAAGTTTTCGTGTCGTGCGCGTGCCCTCTGGTGGTTCCTTCTTTATAGAGCGTTGGCTCCGGCTTCGGCGAGCTTGCCGGTTGATTCGGGGCTCTTGCCTTTGCCCAGCCAGCGCCGCGCGGAATCTATCAGGACTATCACCGCCGCCAGCATCAGTATGGCTGTGAGCGAGACGTTTATGTAGCCCTGCACCGCCGTCTCGGGTTTTTGAGCGAGCGGCCAGAAGTTGTCCGTGATGGATTGCCAGCCCGCCACGAGGGTCGTGATGGCCACGAAGGAGAGCGGCACAATCGTCACCCAGCTGTAGCGTGCGCGGCCCATGTTGATGATGATGGTCGTCGCCACGCAGAGGGCCACGGATGCGAGCAACTGGTTGGCTATGCCGAACATGGGCCAGATGGTAGAAATAGAGCCTGACCAGATGAAGGCGGCCCAGCCGCCTACCACCAGCGCCGTCGTCACGACAGAGCCGGGCGCCCAGTTCGGCTCTTCGAACTTCTTGTAGAAGCGGCCTCCGAACTCTCCGACCAGAAAGCGTGCGACGCGCGTGCCCGTATCGATCGTGGTCAGGATAAAGAGCGCCTCGAACATTATGGCGAAGTGATACCAGTACTTCATGAAGCCTGTGAGGAACGGGATGCCGTCGAAGATTTTGGCTATGCCGAGGGCCAGCGTCACCGCGCCGCCCGTGCGACCGCGCAGGTTCTTTTCGCCCGATTCAGCCTCCAGCCGGTCAATCTCCTTCGGCTGAAGGTCGAACCCCTGGTGCGTGTGCGTATCCACCATCTGAGCGTAGGCGGCCCTTTGTGCGTCCGTCTTCTGCGCCGTGTTGATGGCGAAATAGTCGCCGGGAAAGAGCGACGCCGCAGCAATCAGAGCCACCACGCCGACGACGCCTTCCATCAGCATCCCGCCGTAGCCGATCATGCGCGCGTCCCCTTCCTTCGCAATCATCTTCGGCGTCGTGCCCGAAGAAATTAGCGCGTGAAAGCCGCTGATCGCGCCGCACGCTATCGTGATGAAGACGAAGGGATAGACCTTGCCCGGAATCACCGGCCCGCCTCCCGACACGAAAGGCGTCCAGGCAGGCATGTTCAGAGTCGGGTGTACCAGAATCACGCCTATGATGAGGAAAGCAATCGTTCCGATTTTCAGGTAGGACGAGAGATAGTCGCGCGGGCACAGTAGCATCCAGACGGGGAGCACCGATGCTATGAAGCCGTAGGCGGCCATCAGCAGGATGATTGTGCTGCGCGAAAAAGTGAAGCTCCCGGCCCAGCCGGATTCCGCTATGCGCCCTCCAAGAAAGACCGCCAGCAGGAGTCCGATGACGCCTATTATGCTAGCCTCGGCAATCCGCCCCGGCCTTATGCGGTACATGTAAAGGCCCATCAGCAGGGCCAGCGGAATCGTGAAGCCCACGGTAAAGGTTCCCCAAGGGGATTCGGCCAGCGCATTGACCACCACGAGCCCCAGGCCCGCGAGCGCTATGACGACAATGAAGAGGATAGCGACGCCCGCCACAAGGCCCGAAAGCGGGCTAATCTCTGTGCGCGCAATCTCCGCCAGCGATTTTCCGCGCCGGCGTATGCTCGCCACCAGAATCATGAAGTCGTGCACGGCCCCGCCCAGGCAGACGCCTATCACCAGCCACAAAAGGCCCGGCAGAAAACCGAACTGCGCCGCCAGCACAGGCCCGACCAGCGGGCCTGCCCCTGAGATGGCCGCGAAGTGATGGCCGAACAGCACCCACTTGTTCGTGGGATAATAGTTGTGCCCGTCGTACATAGTCTTTGACGGAACGGGGCGCGTATCGTCCAGCGTCAGAACCCGCGCGGCGATAAAGGCCGAGTAGTAGCGGTACGCAATCGCCATCAGGCACAGCGCGCCTAAGATAATAGGTAATGCGTTCATCTCTCTTTAGTCTCCTGAAGGGAGCGTGCGTGGTGTAGCGTACGCCTTGACGGTTATAGATAATATTCACCTTTTTCAAATTTGCGAAGCCGCCGGAAACTTACGCCCGCCTGTGACGGAAATTTAAATTGCTTTTCCCCGGACAGAACGGTTAAGCTCGCGCGATAGAGGTAGACTCTCCGATTGATTGGCAAGCACTGAATCTTACCGGCGGCTCCAGTGACCATCAATGACGGACAGCGCTTCCAGAGCTTCATCCAGGCTCGCGCTCCGGCAGATTGGCCATACAAGCTATAAAGACAATGAGACGCGCCATAGAAAAGCCCTGCGGCGGTAGAACAGATAAACGCGTGGAGAGGCAATTCCCGGCATGCGCTTAGTGGCCGAGCTGCAACGACAGATAGATGACCCGACTCTGACCCCTCCTACACGTGCGAAGCTTCGCTGCCAGCTGGCCAAGGAGTTGGAGGAGCGCGGAGATTACGAGGCGGCGCGCCGGGGCATGGGCGAGCTGTGGCGTCAGATAGGCCAGCGCCCACGGCTGGACGATCTCGACAGGCACACGGCCGCAGAAGTCCTCATGCGCGCAGGGTCTCTGACCGGCTGGATAGGCGGCACAAGACAGATTGAAGGCGCTCAGGAGATCGCCAAAGACCTCATCACCGAAAGCATAGCTCTCTTTGAAGAGCTCTCCGACCTTGAGAAGGTCTGCGAAGCTCAGGTAGACCTCTCCGTCTGCTACTGGCGCGAGGGGGCGTTTGACGAAGCCCGCGTGCTGCTGAGAAACGTGCCCGCGCGCCTCGCCGGCAGGGGCAGCAAGCAGGAGGTCAGGGCATGGCTGATGCTGTCCATCATAGAGAGGGCCGCCAAACGCGATTACGACTCGCTCAGAATACTGCTGGAGGCGGCGCCACTGTTTGAGTCTAGCGACAGCCACGCGCTCAAAGGAGCATTTCATAACCAGCTCGGCATGGTCTTGAAAAGCCTGGGTTCGGCCGAGCATCGCAGCGATTATATAGACCGCTCGCTGATTGAATACGCGGCCGCCAGCTACCACTTCGGCCAGGCGGGCCACGTGCGCTTCCGCGCCGTGGTCGAAAACAACCTGGGCTATCTCTTCCTTAGAGATAACAGGTACAGGGAGGCGCACGAGCACCTGGATCGCGCGCAGAGACTCTTCGTCAGCCTCAAGGACGAGGGCAGCATAGCGCAGGTGAATGACACGCGTGCCCGAGCATTCCTGGCCGAGGGGAGAAGCCATGAAGCCGAAAGAGTTTCACGCGCCGCCGTGCGTACGCTGGAGAAGGGCGACGGGCTGGTCATCCTTGCCGAGGCTTTGAGGACTCACGGCATAGCGCTGGCGCGTGTGAGCCGGCGCGAAGAATCGCACAGGGCGCTCGTGCGTGCCTGCCTGCTTGCGGAGCGCGCGGGCGACAGGGAGAGCGCTGGGCTCGCCTCACTCACCATTATAGAGGAGCTTTCAGAGCATCTGACGGCCGCGCGTATGCAGTCTCTGTATGACCGAGCGGACGAGCTTCTGGCCGGTTCGCAGAACGTGGAGACGCTCAGTCGTCTGCGCGCATGTGCCAGTAGAGTTATGTTACGCGCGCGCCCCCCTCATGCGGCCGGGCTGCCCGCAGACGTGTCTGCTCTCGTCATACAATTTATAAGAGAGCTGGAGGGGCTGCGCGGCGAGCGAGTAAAGTTCGAGCCCGCCGCCCTGGAAGCCGTGCGAAAGCTCTGGCTTGAAGGCAACCGCCGGGAGCTTCGCGCGCTGTTGGAAAGCGCCGTCCTTAGCGCTGAAAGCGGTACTGTCATCACAAAGGCGGCCGTCGAAGTGCTTGCGATGAGGCGTGCGGGCGCGGCCTCGCTCGTGCATCCCTGGCAGGGCTGCTCACTCAGGGAAGAAGTCCTGAGCTTCGAAAGCAGACTGGTCAAACGCGCGCTCGAAGCCGCGGAAGGCAGCGTGACCCGTGCCGCACGACTGCTGGGCATTACACACCAGCGCCTCTGCGCCATGCTTCACAGCAGACACAAAAATTTGCTCCTTGCAAAAAAAGCTACGCGCTCGCCAAAGCGTACTGTTATTAGTGACATAGAGCCATAACTGCCGTGTCTGCGTATCAAATATCCCCACCCGAAAAGAAGCCTCTTCATTAAATAGCCAGTATTTTAGCGCCCGCACACCTGTGGCCCGATTTATGCAGGCAACTGACGGCATGGCACCTCATCATGCTTATAGCCGCACTCTGTTTCGAGCGCATGAACCCAAGAGTTCAGAAGGTCGTACACCTCATCCAAAAAGACCTGGGCCGCAAGGTTACTCTCACTGAGATGGCGCGGGCTGTGGGCCTGTCTGTAGAACACCTGCGCGAGCTGTTCAAATCCGAGATAGGAATGACCCCCATACAGTACCAGAAGAGGCTGCGCCTACTGGAAGGCAAGCGTCTTCTGGAGAGCACTTTTCTCAACGTACAGGAGATAGTTGTAAGGGTCGGACTGAGCGACGACAGCCACTTCGTGCGCGACTTCAAGAAGCTTTACGGCCTCACTCCTGCTCAATATAGAGCCCTCTATCAACAGATGGAGAAGGAAAAAAGAGAATAGTTACTAAAATCCCCGAATCGGCCAATAAATCCTCGTTTTGGCCAATAGAATGTTGTTGACGACACGATGAAGCTACTTTAATTTACACGAGTTCATTGAAGACTCCTTCTGAGCATGAAGGTGCAGAGCGAATGGGATGCAATTCTTACCTGCATCCCATTCTTAAAAAAGTTCGCTTCAGAACTTTTAGCACGAGTGACGGAATAAACACCTCGAACTTCTCCGCCACTCTCTTACATAAGCTTTAATCCGATGTAAACGCGGCGGTCGGGGGAAATTGAGCCCGGATCGTAAGGCCGCAGGTCTGCGCGCTCGGGCGACCGCCGCGTTTACTCAAGCCACTCCCTCGCTTGAGGCGCAAGCGAGGGGGGCAGCCGGGCCGTCCGTGGGTTAGATGAGGTGCTCGCGGGCGGCCCGGTATGAGCAAGTCCCAAATTTCAAGTCCCATGTCCCAGGTCAGAAGAATTAATCTTCGGCCTGGGACATGGGACTTGAAATTTGGGACTTATTCTTCGGTCGTGATGATTTCGATGTTTCTCCTGGCCAGTTCTCTGACGAAGGTTTCAGGGGGCACGCAGCGTTCCTGTGGGATTGCGCCCTTTTCAGGAATCTCTCCGCGCGCCATCATCTGCGCGATGATGGAGGCAGGGAAGCTGGTCGTACGCTGCATGGCGGAGAGACCCGTCGCTTCGTCGAAGCGGTCAATGATGTAGTAGCGAAGCGTCTCGGCACTGCTTTTGCCCACAGGCCGCCCGCGAAACTCAACCAGAATCAGAACCACGTCGGGCTCGTCCGCAGGAAGATGACGAAGGAGCATCTCGCCAAGCAATCGGCGCGGGCTCAATCGTGCGCCCTCCACCTCAACAGCTTCGCTTGAGCAGAGGCCCAGGTCTATGAGGAGCCTGAATTTTTCGCAGTGGCCCGGATAGCGAATCGTCTTGTAATCAAGCTCGCGCACGCTCTTTAGGAATGTTTCGGGCAGCGTGGAGGTGCCGCCCGAAGTCTGAAAAGCCTCCAGCTCTTCGAAGGGCGCGGGAAAGCTCAGGCGCTCTATCTCCGTCATGGAATCTATCTCTACGATCCTTCCATCGCGTATCACGCGTGCGCGCTCAACGTACTCGTTGATTAAGCCTTCCACGGAAAAGACTATCTGGTAGTTGAGCGGCGGGCGGGGATGTTGCGGGAGTCCACCGACGCGTATGTGTATCTCTTCCAGCTTTTCAAAGCGGGCCGCGCCGTGCGCCACCAGCACGGAGACCATTCCGGGCGCCAGACCGCAATCGGGAATGATGTTAATGCTTGCGCGCTTTGCCTCTTCATCCAGCGCAAGCTCGCTCGCCACGACAGAGTTGTTGCCGCCCAGGTCGCAGAAGTTGACGCCAGCTTCAATCGCGGCCCGTGCGAGCTGAAGGTTGTAGCTATAGACTACGCAGCTAATAACGGCGTCGTGGCCGCGCATAAGCTCCACGACCTGCTTGTGATCACCCACGTCCACCTGCGCAGCCTGAACGCCGGCTCGTCCTATGGTCTGAACAACTGCGCGCGCGCGTTCTAAATCCACGTCAGCGACCGTCACGGTCTCGCAGTCCGAATTGCGGGCCAAATCAAAGGCTGCGCCGAGCCCCATGCGGCCGGCCCCAAGTACCAGAATCTTCATAATAAAATTCCAAATGAGTCCAGATGAGCCGGCCGGACTCTTTCTCTACAGACTCCGGCCGACTCTTCGGACTTGATTTATGAACGCGTGACGGGTCGCCATTTACGCTCTAAGTATTCCGCGACGCGCGTCAGCGGGAAGGTCAGCAGCAGGTAGAAGATTGCTATCACCGGCCAGATGGTTAAAGGCGCTGCGTAGCGGCTTGCCAGCTCCTGACCCGTGCGCGCAAGCTCCGTCAGCCCTATGACGGAGACGAGCGACGAGTCTTTCAAAAGCGCTATGCCTTCGTTGGTCAGGGGCGGCACGACGCGGCGGAAAGTCTGCGGCAGGATGATGCGCCGCATGGCCTGCGAGTAGGTCATGCCTAAGGAACGCGCGGCCTCCATCTGTCCAACGTCAATAGAGAGAATACCGGCGCGGAAAATCTCCGAGATGTAGGCGGCGCAGTTGAGCGTCAGGGCTATGACGCCGGACGTGAAAGCAGGAATGTATATACGAAAGTATGGCAGCACGAAGTAGATGAAGAGAATCTGCACCAGCAAAGGGGTGCCGCGCATCACTTCAACGTAGACGGCAGCAGGGGCTTTCAGTAGCCGCGACGATTGCACGCGCGCCAGTGCCAGCAGTAAGCCAATCGGCAGCCCCAGTAGAAGACTGATGAGTGCTAGACGCGCCGTGAACCAGACGCCGCTCAGGAAGAAGGGTAGCGTGCGGCGAATTATATCCAGGTCAAAGACCTTTGGCTTACGACTCTGTGCAGCCACAGCTTGCGCCTGCTCCGCCGCTTCGCCGAACCATTTCTCGTGAATCTGATCGTACTCGCCCGTCTCCTTAATCTTCTTGAGCGCAGCATTGATGGCGTCCCGCAAATCCTCGTTGCCCTGGGCTATCGCGATACCGAACTTTTCGTCCGTGAAGCGGCGGCCCACTGTCCTCAGCTCTCGAAAGCTCTGAAAGATCATGTACTTCAAGACGGGCGCATCGCCCACGACCGCGTCTATGCGGCGATTACGGAGGTCTAAGAGGGCCAGGTCGATAGAGTTGTACTTGGCTACCTCGACGCCCTCTTTCTTCTCAAGCTCATACTGCGCGGTGGTGTTTATCTGCACGCCGACGCGCTTGCCCTTAAGGTCATCGGGCGAGCTGATGCCCTGAGTGTTCTCATTGACGGCTATCAACTGGCCCGAATCATAGTAAGGGTCTGAGAAGAGCATGGAGGCCTGGCGCTCCGGCGTGATGGTGACCGATGACATGACGACATCAAAGGTGCCGTTTTGGAGGGCGGGAAAGATGCCGTCAAAGCCGGAGTTTACGAAGGAGGCGCGCACTCCGAGCTCGCGCGCGATTGCCTTCGCCAAATCGATATCGAAGCCCGTGAAGTCTCCGCCCTCGGCAGATTCAAAAGGCGGGTAGGTGGCGTCCGTGCCGATTCTCAGCTCATTGCTACGACGCGCACGTTCGAGCGCCGTTTGAGCCAGAGACGGCAGTGGCAGCGACAAGAGAAGTAATAGGATGGCAACGGAGCGTCTGATGGTCTGCTTCATTTGAATGTCTCTTACTCTTCCTGACCGAGGGATAAACGAGTGCCTTTATCTGCTATCTCTTCTGTCTTACCCTTGCTCGCATCAACATCGCGGCCCGCCTCCGCCCCCGCGTCCTCTTCCTGAAAGCTGCGCATGAAGCTTCTGGTCTCTTCCTTCTGCGGTCTGCCGAAGATCTCTTCGGGCGTGCCTGCTTCTACGGCGTGTCCGCCCTCAAAGTATATGACCTGATCGGATATGCGGCGGGCAAAGTTCATGTCGTGCGAGACAACGACTATGGTTTTACCCAGATCGTCCAGGGCGCGGAACATGCGCGCGACTTCCTGTATCAGCTGTGGGTCGAGCGCGCTCGTCGGCTCGTCAAAGAGAATCACGTCCGGCTCCATCGCCAGCGCGCGTGCAATCGCCACTCGCTGCTGCTGGCCGCCCGACAGCTGCGCCGGATAAAAATCCTCTTTGGCCGACAGACCTACCTTATCCAGATAGTGGCGCGCGACCTCTTCGGCCTCTTTGCGCTGCATCCCTTTGACTGTGACGGGGGCCTCCGTCGTGTTGCCTAAAACGGTCAGATGAGGGAAGAGATTGAAGTTCTGAAAGACTATGCCGACGTGCTCGCGCAGGCGGCGGGTCAAGTCCCTCTCTTCGGCCGCCGTAAGCTTTCTATCTTCCATGCCCTCTACCTCTACGCCTGCTATCTTCATGCGCCCGCGGTCGAATCTCTCCAGCCGGTTCATGCAGCGCAGCATGGTCGATTTGCCGCAGCCCGAAGGCCCCAGGATAGTTGTCAATTGACCCTCTTCTATCTGGAACGTGGCGTTGTTAAGGACTGTGTTGGAGCCGTATCGCTTGACGACATTTGTGACTTCTATCACCTCTGAGGTCTCCTCGATTGCGATTGCTGCTTTAAGGATGAAACTTGAAGACGCCTGGCCCGGGCGCTATTTAGAAAGCCTCTAATGCTGCCGTCACCGGCGCGACCGGGCCGTGTGCGGCGGAGTTTGGCATAGTATAAGGCAAAAGTAAAAAGGTAAAAGGCAAAAGCGGTGGGCCGCATGACCAGAGGTTAACAGTTCTCTTTACTTCAGAGATCGGCAGTCCTCTTTCTTTGACTCGGCCCTTGAGCTCCAACCGCCATTCTCTCTCTCTTCACTTTTTGCCTTTTACCTTTTTACTTTTGCCTTATAGAATACCGAATCGCACATGAGTCGCTCGAAAAACTTTACAGTCTACGAGAACCTGGACACGTCCTTCGTCAATCTGGGCGCGTTCCTGCGCTATCTTCAACAGAGGGATTTTACGGGACGCGTCCGCGTTGATCTGGGCGACTACAAGGCTGAGGTTCGGCTGCGCGCAGGCGAGCGACCTCTTTGCAGGGAGCGGGACACGGCTACGGGACGCGAGGCCGAAGGCGAAGCGGCGCTGCAAAGGCTGCTGGTGCGCGCAATGGATGCCGGAGGGATAATCAGCGTCTACAGGGAAGACGAGGGGGACGCGTTTGAAGCATCGGGAGCGCCGCGCACTGGGATTCGCGCAGGTGCCGGAGCGCTGGAGGCGGGCACGGAGACTCCCGGCCAGGAGTTTGACTGGCAGGGGCTCTTGCGCACGAGCGCAGATCTGATCGCAGCAGTTGAGCGCGCGGCACTAAGCGCCGGCGCGAATTTCGATGCCATGTTTCGCACGGCGCGCCTGGAGCTTGCCGACGACTACGACTTTCTAGACCCGGGCGGCGGCAAGTTCCAGTACGCCAATAATGAAGTAGAGCTTCATTCAAGCCCCGGCCCGCGCGCCTTCGTCGCAGGCATCTGCGAGGCTTTGCGCCGCGTGGTGGAACGCCTCGCCGTGGGCGGCCGTTCCACTAGCATACGCGAGCGCGTGGCGCTTGAGCTGGCGGTGCTGGCGCGTCGCAGAGGGCGACAGATAGAATACTTCGGCCTCATGCCCCAGCTTGACCGCATCGCCGGAACCAGAGTGATATAAAGAGAACAGTTTTCAGCAAAGAAGACTGGTTGCTTTCTACTGAAGACTAAAAACTGAAAACTAAAAACTGAAAACTGATTATGTTCAAATGGACTGCATTCTGGACGACGTTCGGCGCGCTGTTTCTGGCCGAGATGGGCGATAAGACGCAGCTGGCCGCCATCACGCTCGCGGCGGATACCCGCTCCCCTCTCTCCGTTTTTCTGGGCGCGGCGACTGCTCTCGCCCTGGTATCTTTGATAGGCGTCGCAGTCGGCGCGGTGCTGGGCGAATACCTGCCGCAGCACATCCTGCGCAAGGTCGCCGCCGCCGCATTCATAGTTATAGGCGTCCTGATGCTCTGGGGAAAACTATGAAGGGAAAGGACTAGTGAATAATAAACGGTGGATGGTAAATAGAAGAACTGCTTTTATCCATCTACTATTCACTATTCACTATTTACTTCTTATGTATCTATTCCGAAATATTCTATTCCCGACCGACTTTACGTCGCACGCGCGGGCGGCTCTGAAGTACGCGGCGGCCTTTGCGCGCGAAGGCGAGGGGCGAGTGGTGCTCTTCAGCGTTCAGGGCGGCACTGTCCCTGCGAACCTGCTGACCCTGCCCGAGCGCACCTTTGAAGAGACGGATAAGCGCTGGCTCAAACAGTTGCGCGCGGATGTCGGGGAGGTGCTGGCAGACCCGCTCCTGGCGGGCATAGAGGTCGAGCCAATCATAGTCGAGGGCGACCCTGCGCCGGAGATTGCTCGCGCCGCTCATGAGTTCGACATCGACCTGGTGACGATCGTGACGCACGGCAGGCAGGGATTGTCGCGCGCCCTGTGGGGCTCGACCGCCGAAGAGATAATCGCCGAAGCGCCCTGTCCAGTGCTGACGATTCGACCGCCGCAGCGCGATTTCGTGGAGCGCCGCGGCGCTAATACGGAGATTCGACTGAACCGCGTGCTGCTGGCTACGAACTTTCGCCCGACCGCGAACGCCGCTACGCAGGTGGCCGTCTCTCTGGCCGCGCGCACGGGCGCAGAGCTTCACGCCGTCTACGTCATCAGCGACTACGTAAGCCAGATGGCCGAGATGTTTCCTGAGACGAGCGGCCCGCCGCTTTCACGGCTGCGCGACTACGTTGAAGAGCGCATGCGGAATTTCGTGAGCGAGAATGGAAGACCCGCGACGACTCACATCGCGGAGGGGCGTCCCTATGAAGAGATTGTGCGGCTCGCCATGGAAGCAGACTTTGACCTGATAGTCATAGGCACGAGCGTTCACGCCTCGCTCTTCGGAGGCGCGCCCGTGCTCGGGCCCGACATAGAGCGTGTAGTGAGAAACGCCCCCTGCCCCGTGCTCTGCGTGCCATCGGGCCGCGTCGTTACGCCGCAACCCGTGCGCGTCACGGAACCCGTCCCGCAAACGTAAAATAGGGGATAAGGGATGGTAAAAGAAAAACCACCTCTCTTTCTTTTACCATCCCTTATCCCCCAAGCCCTATCACCAACTCTTACTTTGCGCTTTCCATCGGGAAGCCAGCGTTCTTCCAGGCGTTTGTGCCGCCGAGCAGCGCCGCTACATTTTCAAAACCGGCTTTCTGGAGCGTCTGCGCCGCACGGGCGCTTGAATGCTCGGACGGTCAAGAACAATATAGGACTATCAGCTTGTCCTTAGGCAATTCGCCCGAGCGCGAGCTTAACTGGTTCTCGGGAAAGTCCAGCGCGCCCTTGATGTGCTCCTGCTTGTAGGCTTCCGTGCCGCGCACATCCACCACCACGGCCTTGTTCTGCTCAAGCATGTCGCGCAGCTCGGAAATCGTTACGCGCCGCACGTTGTCCGACGGCGTAGCGCTGGCCGTGGCCGGAGCATTACTGTTTCCTTTAGCCGCCACGTTGGCGGGCGCATCAATCCTGCTGCCGCATCCGGCTGCAATCGCGGCTGCCGCCGTTAAGGCCAGCGCCGCCATCAAACTCAAAAGACGCATTAAGCAAACCTCCATAAAGACGGTGACAGGCCGCGAGCCAAGGGCCGCTTCCTGCCTGAGAATAGTTCTACCACGTTCGAGCACGCATCGCAAAAGAGAGCCGTGCGATTGATTTATAAGAGAGGGAAAATATGCGGCGACCGGGCGGCGCTCGACCGCGTTCGATAAGATTGTACTTTGGTTGCGGCCGATTAATTTCTCTACAAAAAACTTCACGAACGGACAAAGGTGTGCTATAGACCGAGCTTAATTTTTCAATAATTCAGCCAGAGTTGCCCGGCAGCGGGTGTAAAGGATGCTAGGCATTGGAGGAGAAGCCCATGTCCAGGCGACGCTTACTCATCTTTGGGGTACGGACACTTTGCTCTACGCTCGTACTCTGTGTTCTGCTGGTTGCGAACAGTTGTCTTCCACAATCGCCAACGACAGCGGGAGGGCGAAACATAACCCTCTACGGCTTCTCCGTCATGAAGGAGTCTCTGGAGAAGGCCATCTTCCCGGCCTTTGCCGCCAGGTGGAAGCAGGAGAAAGGAGAGACTGTAAGCTTCAACACCTCCTTCGCCGGTTCTGAGACCATCACAAACCAGATTCTTACAGGCGTAGGTGCGGACGTTGCCATTCTTTCCATAGAGCGCGACGTTGAGAGATTGAAGCAGGGCGGGGCCGTCACCTCCGACTGGCACACCTTGCCCGCGCAGGGAATCGTCAACAAAACGCCTTTCGTCATTCTGGTGCGGCGCGGAAACCCCAAAGGCATACGCGATTTCGCAGACCTGTCCCGCGCGGGCGTCAAGCTCATTCATCCGGACCCTGTATCTTCCGGCGGCGCGCAGTGGTCTATTCTGGCAATCTACGGGTCTGAGCTGATTAAGTCCGAGAAAGAGACGGGCAGGCGCGACGAGGCGCGAGCGCTCAATACGCTTCGCTCCATCTGGCGCAACGTCATCTCCACGCCCGGCTCCGCGCGCGAAGCCCGCACGCAGTTTGAAACAGGCTACGCAGACGCGCTCATCACCTACGAGCTTGAAGCCATCCTTATGAAGCAGGCGGGCGCGGACATGGAGATCGTCGTCCCCGAATCCACCATCTTCAGCGAGCACCCTGCGGTCGTCATCGACCGCAACGTGACCGAGGAAGAGCGCCCCGTAATCAACGCTTTCATACAGTACCTCTGGACGGAAGAGGCACAGCGCACCTTCGTCCAATATCATTTTCGCTCCGTCACGAACGAAGAGCTGAACCGTGCGAATAAAGAGTTCGCTGAAATTAAGATGCCCTTTTACGTTAAAGACCTGGGCGGCTGGTCAAAAGCCTACCCCGAAATCATAGAACGCGTCTGGCGAGACCAGGTGCAGAGAAGCAAATAAAGGTTTTTAGTTTTAAGCCGGGAAGACCTTCTTGCTTTTAACTGAAAACTGAAAACTGAATTTTATGAGTGCGACTTTTAAAGCTATGCGACATGTGCGGGGCTTCGACGTGGTGCGCCCCGTCAGTATAGGCATGATGATTATCATCATGCTGCCGCTGGTGCTGCTGCCTCTGGCTTCGATCTTCATCTTCGGGACGAATAAGGGGATGGGGAGCTTCTGGGCCGCGCTGAGTGCGCCGGAAGCAATCTTTGCTTTGAAGCTCTCGATTGTCACCAGCTTCTGGGCCACGGTCTTCAACGTGCTGTTCGGGCTGCTGGGGGCATACGTGCTCTCGCGCTACATGTTCTGGGGGAGGACGGCGCTGATTGTCACCATCTCGCTCCCGACGGCGATTCCGACTGCCGTGGCCGGGTTTGCGCTCCTGCTCCTGTGGGGCAAGTACGGGGTGATAGGCCAGTACCTGTCCGAAGACCACCAGATAATGTTCACGCCTTAC
>DASVVZ010000316.1:0-3868 GCA_036389875.1 Pyrinomonadaceae bacterium | reverse complement strand
ACTATGGTGAGATGGTCGGGGCGGAAATATTTGCGTATGGCTCTGTTGACCTCTTCAATCGTGACGGCTTCTATGATTTTCGGGAAGCGGTCTATGTAGTCTATACCGAGGCCGTAGAATTCCGCGCTCCAGAGTGATTGGGCCAGCCCGCCGTTGGTCGCCAGGCCGACTTTGAAAGCGCCCGTGGCCGAAGCTTTTTCGTTCATCAGCTCTTCGGCGTCTATCCCGTGCTCCACGTACTCGCGCATGACCTTGAGCGCGGAGTTGATGGCCCGCTCCACGTTGTGAGGGTTGACGGAGACGCCTATGTACCATGGGCCTGCGGCTAAAGAAGGCGCGCGGAAACGCGAGTTGATGCCGTAGGTCAGGCCCTCTCGGTCACGCACCTCAAGCCCCAGGCGCGACGAGAGAGTCGATTCGCCGAGCGCCTTGTTAGCCAGAAGCGCCGCGTAGTAGTCCTCCGAGAGACGGCGCAAAGGCGCGGCCGTGCCGAGCATTATGTCCACGTTGGCCTTGTCCTTGAGCAGGACTATCTCTCGGCGGCTCTCGCTTTGCGGCTCGGGGTCTGCGACGTTGATGTCGATGCTTTCAGGCCCCGCGAAGTCCGCGAATAGCTCTTCAAACTGTCTTTCGACCTCGGCCGTGCTGATGTCGCCCACGAGCGAGAGAATGAGCGAGCGCCCGCCGTATCGCTCCTTGTGAAAGCTTCTCACATCCTCGACCGTGATGGAGTTGATGCTCTCGATCAGCTTCTCGCCCGGATGAAGATAGAAGGGATTGCCGGGCGTGTAGATTGATGATGAGAGCTTTTCGTAGGCGCGAAAAGCCGTGTGGGCCTGCTGCTCCTGAATCCCCGCTATCGACTGCTGCTTCAGCTTCTCAAGCTCGTCCTCGGGGAATGACGGCTCGCGCAGCGCTTCGGCTATGGTGGACAAGACCGTGTGCAAATCCTTGGAGAGCATGCGCGCGGCTATGTTGACGCCGAAGGGATCTGCGCTGAAATCCAGCTGCGCGCCGACCGCCTCCAGCTGGCTTGCAATCTCGATCTTGCTGCGCCGCAGGGTTCCGCGCTCAAGCATCTCGGCCGTGATGCGCGCCAACCCCGGCTTCTCCGCGGGCTCAAAGTAGGAGCCGGCGCGAAGGCTCCCGCGCAGGGAGATTGTAGGCGTCGCGTGATTCTCAAGCAGCAGAAGACGCGCGCCCGTAGAAAGCTCCCTTCGCTTGACGCGAGAAGAGACGCCCGCGCCGCTGCCAGCACCGCCCTCCGGCGATGAAGGGCCCGGGGTCGCGTCGCTTTCGCTCGCGTCGCCCGCTCCCGGCTCTCTGTAAAACTGAAGCCCGCGCGGGAAAGCCCTCTTTAGCCCGGCGGGCCTGTCATTGCCGCCATCGCCATTGCCGTCCGCTGTACCGGACTGTTTGGGAATGAAGTATCCGACCGTGCGATTGTCCTCCGTGAAATACTCTCGGGCCGCGCGCCTGACATCTTCGCCCGTCACGCGCTCGATTCTCTTCACGTAGTCCTTGTAGAAACGCCAGTCGGCCACGGCTTCCGCTTCCGACATAAGCATAGCCATGTTGGATGTGCCGTCGCGGCTGTATGCTTCCTGAGCTATTATCTGCTGCTTGGCCTTCTCTACCTCCTGCTCGCTCAATCCCTCTTCCGCCACCCTGGCAAGCTCAGCCAGTATGGTCTCTTCCACGCGCTTCGGCTCGACCTCCGGGTTGACCATAGCGATGACGTTGAAGAGTCCTGGGTCCCTGTGCTGGTCCGGGTTCGTGATTGCATAAACTGCCAGTTGTGTTTCGACAAGTGACTGGTAAAGACGGCTCGTGACGCCGTTTGAGAGCGCAGCCGAAAGCACCACCAGCGCGTAGGTGTCGTTCTCTTCCGGCGGCGAGGCGGCGAGCCGCGCAAGCTCTTCGTTTGAGAGAACGCCTCTTTGACCCAGCACGCCCGGCGTGTGAAAGGCTATCTGAACGATTGCCAGTTCGCCCGCGCGGCGTATCACCAGCCGACGCTCGCCCTGCTGCTCGGGTTCCTCCGTGTAGACCTGCGGAATCTGCGTGGTGGATGCCGGGTACGCGCCGAAATATTTTGTGATCAGCTCAAGCGCCGCCCCGCGCTCAAAGTCGCCCACGAGAATCGTCGTCGCATTATTGGGATGATAGAAGGTGTCGTAGAACTCCTTGAGCCGTGCGGTCGGCACGCCTTCAACGTCTGCGCGCCAGCCTATAGTAGGATGATGATAGGGATGCTCGCGGAAGGCTGCGGCGTAGACGGCCTCGTCCAGCACCGCGGCCGGCTCGTTCTGGCCCCGCTCAAGCTCATTACGCACGACCGTCATCTCGCTCTGGCGGTCTTCGTCCGCTATGTAAGAGTTGCGCATGCGGTCTGCTTCGAGCTTGATGGCAAGCTCCATCTGGTCGGACGGCACGGTCTCGAAATAGTTCGTGCGGTCGTACCAGGTGGTGGCGTTAAAGTTCGCGCCGATGCGTTGCAGCGTTGCGGCAATCTGCGTGTTGCGCCCCTTGTTGAAGGTGGGCGTGCCCTTGAACATCATGTGCTCAAGAAGATGCGTTGCGCCCGTGTAGCCCACGGCCTCGTTGCGCGAGCCCACGCGGTAGATGACCATCACCGTCACGACGGGCGCGACGCGGTTCTCCACCAGCAACACCTTCATGCCGTTCTCCAGCCTGTACTCCTCGATTCCATCTTCCGCCACGACGAACTGTACGCCTGCGGGTAGCTGCTCGGTCTGCAAACGGTTGTTGCCTCCTTAAAGTCGAATCCCCTAATTTAATAGCAAAGAGAGCCGAATAACAAACCCGCGCCGCCCGTCTCGTGCCGGAAATGGGAGATGCGTCTGCCCCTTTTCGCATAAGCATAAGCCTTTATTAGTGCGTTATGTGGCACAACGGCCTGAAAAATCTGTGTGAGGCGATTTTTTATTCACGCGGGAACAATTTTTGCCTCCGCGTTCGGGCAAGACAAGGCTTGAACAGCGGGGGCTAGCGTAAGTTGCGCCCCCGACGCTCTATAAGATTCGCTTCGCCGAACATCAGGAATTCCAACCTCGCGTTATACAGAAAGCGTGTGCCGGGATGCGTCCTTCAGTCTTTTGACAGGCCCGCGCTTGTTTGCCCCTAAGGAGGCTTTTATGAAAAGGCTCGTTGTCATGCTTCTCTCCACCCTGCTGCTACTGTCGCTTTACGCTTCGCCGTTAGTTATCCCTCAGACGCGCGAGCGAACCGTGACGCAGCCCAAATCCGACAAGATAGATACGGTCAAGGTTGACGTTGACCTGGTGGTTCTGGACGCCCTCGTGCTTCAGAGGAAGACCGCGCGAATCGTCGGCAATCTGAAGCAGACGGATTTCATCCTCACGGAAGACGGAGTCCGGCAGGAGATTAGCCACTTTGGCCAGGACACCTCGCCGCTCTCCGTGCTGCTGATGGTAGACCGTGGCGGCTGTCTTGACCCCTTCGGCAAAGAGGTACGCGCAGCCACGCTGGCCGCTCTTTCGAGATTGAAGCCGCAGGACGAAGTGGCTCTGATGGCCTACAGCGACAGGGTGGAGCTGGTGCAGGGGTTTGTGCGCGACCGCAGACGTATCGAAGAGGCCCTCGAACGCGTTCCGCAAGCCAACGAAGAGGCGAATCACTGTCTGAACCGGGCCTTCTACGACGCGGCGCAGTACATGATCGAGGCAGGGAATCCCGTGGGCCGTCGCGTCATCATAGTCATCACGGGCGTCACCAGCAACACGGATTGCGACGGGCCTTCGAGCAAAGAGGCGGCGCGCGCGATATATGAATCGGGCAGCGTCGTCTGCGGGCTGATTCCTTCCGGCGCGGCCCAGCGACTGGA
>DASVVZ010000315.1:0-4660 GCA_036389875.1 Pyrinomonadaceae bacterium | reverse complement strand
GCCAGTAGAGCGCCGCGTTGACATCGGAGTTTCGCAGCGACTTAATCAGCGCCGAGGCCAGATTGTAGTGCTCCTCGCCGCCCTTGTCATAAGCATAATGAGCGCGCCCCATGGCTTCCATAAGCGTCTCGTTAGTGACGCTGCGCGCGCCCGACTTATCCGGCTCCGTAGATTCCACGGCAGCTTCCAGCGCGGCCAGCGCCACGCGCGCATCTCCGGCAGCCGAACGCGCGAGCCGTTTGATAATCTCGTCCGCGATTTCCGGCTTGAGATGAGCCAGCCCCCGCTCCTCGTCCGTCAGGGCGCGACGCAGAATAGTTTCCACTTCATCTTCCGTGAGCGGCTGTAGCGTGAGAACCCTGGAGCGGGAAAGGAGCGCACCCGTCACCTCGAAAGACGGGTTCTCGGTCGTCGCGCCTATGAGCGTGATGGTGCCGTCCTCAACGGACGGAAGAAGCGCGTCCTGCTGCGCTTTGTTGAAGCGGTGAATCTCGTCTATGAAGAGAACCGTTCGCTCGCCTTCGCGCTTCAAGTCGCGCGCTTCCGCGATGGCCGCGCGCACGTCCTTGACCCCCGAGAAGACGGCCGAGAGCGGCACGAATCGCGCTCCGCTTCTCTCGGCCAGAAGCCTCGCCAGGGTGGTCTTGCCCGTGCCGGGCGCGCCCCACAGGATGAGCGAAGGCAGGCTCCCGCGACCTTCTATCAGGCGGCGCAGCACTCGCCCTTCACCCACCAGATGGTGCTGGCCTACGAACTCCTCCAACGTGCGAGGCCGCATCTTCTCGGCCAGAGGCGCGAAGGGTGTTTCGTTCACAGGTGCCGTCGGCTCGTCGTCTGAGAAAAGATTTTTTGTAGTGCGTCGCGGCATAGCACTCTGTAATGCTCTTATGCAAAGATACACCTCCCGGAAGAGGCCGCTCTCTCTGCGCGTAAGCGGGGAATGAAATTCTTTCAAGAAAAGCTTAGCATAAACCGCAGGCGATGCGTCACCCGCGAAGCGCCCTTCTCCCGGGGAAAGACGGCGCACTTAGTTGGAACGCGCGAAGGGCTTTCGGCGTATATGAGGACGGGCCGGGATTCAAGCCTGTTTTAGCTGAGAGTCAGGGCCGTCGCAGAACTGATGAAAATTTCGGAGCGTAGGAAATGAAAGAAACAAACAACCCGTTAAAAATCGCAGGCTATATACTCCTTGGGCTTTTTATACTTGTGGTAGGCGTGCCGCTGTTAATGGCCGCAGCCGGGATCGCAGTAGGCGTAGTCGGCATGGTATTCGGCCTGGCAGTAGGACTTATCAAGCTGGCTATAGTAGTCGCCGTTATCTATCTGGTCCTGGTAGGCATTCGCACAATGCTTCGCTGATGAGGGAAATTCTACCGTAGAGCCTGACCATGTACTTACCAAGAGGAGAGGGCGCAATGCTTCACGATTGAAGCATTGCGCCCTCTGCTTTTATGAAAAACCCGAACGAATTTTTCAAATCCGAATCCTTGAATCCCTTTCTTATCAGAGAGCGCGGTAAAGCAGGTACTGCTCGCGCTTCAGAATAATCTGGCAACGCGCGCATTTATCTTCCGAGCTTATGACCAGCGCGCCGGGCGGCGGGCGCTGTCCGTAATCCAGGTGGACGAAGTCAGAGGTGCCGCGCCCGTCAATGGTCGCGTACCAGAAGGCGTGTATGTAGGCCGGCCCCCACATGCCGTCAACAAGATAGATTGGGCGTGCGGGCTGCGCCACAGCCTCCCGGTAAAGGTCTAGATAGCCTGCGTCGAAGGCTGCGCCTCGGCCGGGGCCGTCCCTGTGAAACTGGTACTGAAAGTAGAGGGCCTGCGCAAGAGTGAGAGCAAGTATACCGAGCAGCACCTTGCGCTGAGCCAGTAATGAAGGAAACGACAGTTGCGGAGCGGGCTCCGGCTCCGGCTTCTTCTTTGCCTTCTTCTTTTTCGTAGTGACGGGGGGGCGTACGGCTTTCCCTTCAATCAACCTTTGCAGCGCGGGAATCACTAGCACAATCAGGAAGACGGGGTAGGGAATCATGCGCAGCGTGTGGAACTGGTCTAGCGTCAGCGACGCGGAAACGGGCGAGATGACCAGACCGTACAGAATGAACCGCCACCATGATTCCCGCCATCGATACTTGAGTACCAGATAGATGCCGAAGAGCGAGAGAGCCAGGACGGGCGCCAGGAAGCTTCCCATCCCGGCGACGTGATGGCGCGGGTTCGGGTCGCCCGCAAGCAGCAGGCTGTACAAACTCAGGTTGTCAAAGTAATGACTGATGAACTCCGGTATTATACGGCCCCAGGTGCTCTCGGGCTTGATGTAGGAGATTAGATAGAACCTTTCCGTGAGCAAGCCCGGGTGCCTGCGGTTGAAGATGAAAAGCGGCAGAAGCGTCAGGCCGAAGAGGAGCCACGTCTTGAGGACGCCTATAAAAGCCGGACGGCTGCGCGCGAACAGGAGAAGCCCTAAGGCCAGAAGCGGAGCAAACAGCCTGCCTATGGTGTAAGAGTAAGCCAGGAGCCCTAGGCTTGCGGCCACAAGGGCACAGTCCGCCCAAGACCACCTTTCGCGCGCCCTGTAGAGCGCCAGAAGACAGAGAGCGAGCGCCAGCGGATAGAGCGCCACTTCAAAGACGAGGCGGCTGACCTCGAAGAGCCAGGGCGTGAGCATGGCTATAAGAGCAACTATCACTCCTATCATGCGCCGCCCACTGATGCGCCACGCCAGCAGCCCCAGACAGAGAGCCGCGGCAAACCCCAGGCTTGCGCTCAAAAGCCTGGCGGCGAGTATGCTCGCAGGAGAAAAGAGATAGACGGCGGCCAGCAGGTATATGTAGGTCGGATTCGCATAAACGCTAAACAGCCCGGTGTAGGAGCGGACGTAAAGGGGCCACGCAACGCCCTCTTCACTCACGCCCGTGCGCGCCATCAGATAAGCGTTATATGCGATGCTGGATTCGTCCAGATAAAAACCGGGCGGGTTCCCTGAAATGCCTGCTATGTAAAAAGCGTAAAGGCATGCGCTCGCGGCCAGCGCGACAAGCAGGCGCTTATAGCTGACGGAAAGCCTCTGTTTGATAGACGCCGGGCCGTGGGCCATACTCGAAGCACCTGAAGATAGCGCGGGCAAAGGCGCGCCCCCCGAACACGGAAAAGCAGATGGATTGCTTGAGCGGCTTTAATGAGAAGATGCCGCAGAGCCTCTTTTACCCGTAGGCTCTTTGTTGTGATGACTGCCAGCCTAGACTTTGTCCCGTATTAAGAACCAGACGAGCAAGCCTATGGGCCAGGAGATGAGCGCGACCAGCAGCGCCACCAGAATACCGCTCTTGCCGCGACGGTTGGCATCGCGGTAGACCCATACGAGACTGGCTATGTAGACGGCAAATAATATCAGCCCTATGATGCAGGCGACGATTATCGCCACCACGCCCATGCCGCCATCGCCGTCGCCGGGGACTTCCTGAATAAAAGTCGCAAGTTTGATGAGAGAATACATTACGCGCTTCCTTTCCTTCTTTGTGTAAGCTTCCGCGGCCCTGGGTCCGTTCGCCTGCGAATCTCAGACGTTGAAGCGGAAGTGAACCACGTCGCCTTCCTGCATGACGTACTCTTTGCCTTCGAGTCTCAGCAGCCCCTGCTCGCGCGCGACAGCCATTGAGCCGGCACGCATGAGCGCATCATAGCCTATCACTTCGGCTCGTATGAAGCCGCGTTCTATGTCCGAGTGTATGGTGCCGGCCGCCTGAGGGGCGCGCGTGCCTACGGGGATAGTCCAGGCGCGCACCTCCTTTTCGCCCGCCGTCAGAAAAGACATGAGGCCGAGCAGGTGATAGGCGCTTTTGATTAAGCTGTCAACGCCGCTTCCGCTGACGCCGAGCGCATCCAGATAATCGCGCCGCTCGTCCGGCGGAAGGTCGACCAGCTCCGCCTCCAGCTGCGCGCAGATGGTGATGGTTTCCGCGCCCTCGCTCGCGGCAATCTCGCGCACCGTGCGAACGTGCGGGTTCTCAGAGGGGTCTGCGAGGCTGGCTTCGTCAACATTGGCGGCATAAATCGTAGGCTTCGTCGTCAGCAAAAACAGCGAGCGTGCTGTGGCGCGCTCCTCCTTTGTCAATTCAACGACGCGCGCCGGCTTGCCTTCTTCGAGCACGGGCTGAATCTTGTCCAGAATCTCAAGCTCGGCGCGGGCCTGCTTGTCGCCGCTCTTGACACTCTTCTGCGCCCGCTCGCGGCGTCGCTCTACGCTTGAGAGGTCAGCCAGAGCAAGCTCTATTTGAATCGTCTCTATGTCGCGGCGAGGGTCGACGGAGCCTTCTACGTGTACTATCTCTTCGCTCTCGAAGCAGCGCACGACCTGAACGACCGTGTCAGTCTCACGTATGTTTGCCAGAAACTGGTTGCCCAGGCCTTCGCCCTTGCTGGCCCCGCGCACCAGGCCCGCTATGTCCAGAAACTCCACGGTCGCGGGGATGATGGTTTTGGTCTTGACGAGGGCCGCCAGGGGCTCAAGCCGCTCGTCTGGCACGGGCACGACGCCAACGTTCGGCTCTATGGTGGCGAAAGGATAGTTGGCGGCGAGCGCCGCCGATTGCGCCGTGAGAGCGTTAAAGAGAGTGGACTTGCCCACGTTGGGCAACCCGACGATACCTGCGCGCAGC
>DASVVZ010000314.1:0-8254 GCA_036389875.1 Pyrinomonadaceae bacterium | reverse complement strand
ACGACTCTATGTCGTCGTCCGTCTCCGGGGGCAGCGGCAGGTCTTGATAACTCTGAAAATGGCCTATGAGATATGTGCCGCGCGAGTTCGGCTGAATGGTTAAATCATGCTCTTTGAAGAGGCTCGGAAGGTTAATCTTGTGATCAAACTTTGTCATTAGCCGCGCCTCGCGCAGCTTATTGATGCTCGCCGCTGATATTTCAAAGACACCGCGTTCTTCTATGCGGTCTAAGATCTGATGCGTCTCAAAGAGTGCTTCCCAGGCGGCATCATTCTTTGATTGGGGCTTAGCCGACATTGTAATTGTTGAATATCAAAAGCTCATTGATCTTCCCGCGCCCGGTCGCAACAGAGTTGATGTTGCGGCTGGCTTCTACTTCGATAATGGTATAGCGACTCTCGTCGCCGTACAGCTCTCGTATAAAGTCGGTCGCTGAATTGCTGAGTAAGATGTTGCAGCCGCGTCGCGTAAGGTCATCGCATACTTCCTTCAGCCGGCGCTGCTCATTCTTATCAAAACTATTGAGGTTGTAGCCAGTGAAGGATGCCGTATCAGAAACGGGATCATACGGTGGATCCAGGTACACGAAATCTCCGCGCCCTGCACCGCTCACTGCCGCAGAGAAATCATCATTAGAGATTTCTATGCTCGCTTCGTTAAGGTAGCGACTCACGGCGCGGATAACAACCTCATCAACAATATTCGGGTTCGTATAATGGCCGAACGGGACATTAAATTGTCCCTGGCTGTTGACTCGAAAGAGACCGTTGTAGCACGTCTTGTTCAGATAGATGATGCGCGCCGCACGCTCTACGTCCGTGAGTGTGGCAAAGCTCAGATCGCGGTCGAGTTCCCGCACGCGATAGTAATACTTTTTCTCGTTCTTGTGCTCGCGCAGTTTGACAATCAGCCCTTCCGGGTCGTGCTTAATCACACGGTAGCAGTTAATAAGCTCAGTGTTCGCATCGTTGATTATTGCAGTCTGTGGCTGAATATCGAATAGCACTGCTGCTGCGCCCAGGAACGGTTCAAAGTAGAGTCTGAATCGCTTGGGAACGTACTTGCGGATTTCGGGAAGAAGCTGGCGCTTGCCGCCTGCCCATTTCAAAAACGGTTGCAGGAGGTCGTTGCGCCGGAGAAGTTGCCGCTGCCGAGCAGTTTTTCGCTCTAGCATATTAACGTTCACTTATAGTTATACCCTCACCTGCAAGTATTCAAGAACGGCAAGAGCAACAGCTGTAAGGGCGCATAGTACGGATTTCAGCCTTTCTTGACAACCCTGTTTTTCAAAACTGATTATCTAGCGGGCGAAGCAACCTGTAGGCGCACTTGAGACAACTACTTGCAAAAGAAAAAGGGTAAAAGTTCCCTACTCTCTATATTCCTTGTAAATAAAACAGGTCGGTGTCGCCTGATACCCTGGCGACACCGACCTGTTATTGACTGTCTGCTTGTTTAGGCCGCCTGCTGCGCGGCTTTTGTTCCAAAGCACTCCTGAATCTCTTCGGCTTCGAGCGTGTCGCGCTGCATCAAGCCTTCGACCAGTAGCGAGATGGCAGGACGGCTCGCGTTCACCATCTCGCAGGCACGCTTCATCTGCTCGTTGATGATGTCGCTCGTGGCATGCTCTATGCGGTCAAGCAACGTCTGGCTGTGCGGGTCGTCCGCCTTGCCCAGGTGAATCGGCCCGAGCGGGCTCATGCCGAATTCGGCGACCATCTTGCGAGCAATCTCGACTGCGCGCTCAATGTCATTGGAAGCGCCGGCCGTCATGGTGTCGAGCAGCAGCTGCTCCGCGGCTCGCCCGCCAAGCAGCATGGCAATCTGGTCTTCCAGATACTCGCGCTTCTTCATCAAGCGGTCACGCTCAGGCAAGCTCTGCGTAACGCCCAGGGCACGCCCGCGCGGCAGGATTGAGACCTTGTGAATCGGGTCGCCATTTTTGACCAGGAGGCCGACGGCTACGTGTCCAGCTTCGTGAACTGCCGTTGCGTAGCGCTCGTCCTCGTCCATCATGAAGCCGTGACGTTCGGCGCCCATCAATATCTTGTCGCGAGCGTATTCGACGTGGCGGCGCTGTATGGAGTCGGAGCCGTCGCGCGTAGCGGCAATCGCGGATTCGTTGAGCAGGTTCGCAAGGTCTGCGCCGGAGAATCCGGGCGTGCCGCGAGCTATCCACTGAAGGTCAAGTTCCGGCTCAAGCATGAGCCCGCGCGCATGAACCTTAAGAATCTCTTCGCGGCCACGAGCGTCAGCGAGGTTGACTGCGATTTCGCGGTCGAATCTGCCGGGACGCGTCAGCGCCTGATCCAGTATGTCCGGCCGGTTGGTGCTGGCTATGACGACCACGCCGCCCACCTGATTGAAGCCGTCCATCTCTATCAGAAGCTGGTTGAGCGTCTGATCCTGGTCGGCTGAAGCGGAATCGTTGCTGCGGCCACGCTGGCGACCGAGAGCGTCGATCTCGTCTATGAAGATGACGCAGGGCGCAAGCTTGCGCGCTTCCGCAAAGAGTCGGCGTACGCGCGCCGCACCGAGGCCCGCGAATTTTTCCTGAAAGCTTGAGCCGGAGACGGAGAGAAAGGGCACGCCGGCTTCGTTGGCAGCCGCTCTTGCGAGCAGAGTCTTTCCCGTGCCCGGAGGGCCTGAAAGCAGTATGCCGCGCGGGGCGCGTCCGCCCAGACGACCGAAGCGCTCCGGGTCTCGCAGAAACTCTATGGTCTCGGCCAACTCGTTCTTGGCTTCGTCAACGCCTGCGACCGAGGCAAAGTTGACGTTCTGATTTCCCTGACCGTTGACGACTGTAAAATCGCTGCCGCGCCCGCCCATGCTGGCGTAAAGCCTCCAGCCCACAAAGCCGAAGGCCCCGAGGGTCAGTAGAGGAATGAGCCAGTTGAGCGCGGTCGAGAGCGGGCTCGGTCGCAGCGATTGATACTGAACCGGCAGGTTGCTCTTGACGAAGCTCTCGGCAATCTCCTTCTGCGCGGCGGAGTCGGGCACGATAGCCCTTTGCAGCGAGCCGTCCCTGCCTGTGACGGTCATGACTTCGCCGTCAATTTGAAGCGAAGCGGCCTCCGTACTGCGGCTCAGATGGCTCAACTGCGTGTAATCAATGGTCTTAACAGGCGGCTGGCTTCGCTGATAATAGATGACTGCGCTCGCAGCTAAAAGGAGCAGGAGCAGCGCGACGGCCGCGAAGAGACTTGTCTTTTGAGCTTGGGGGATAAGGCGTGGTAATGGGGAAGCCATAATAACAGTTCTCCAGAGCACGGGAGTTTTTTCGGGGGAAACAACCCTCGGCTCAGACGAAAAATTAAATACTGCAAAGAAACGTTGTCAGCTTGAAAGTAAGAACTTTCGTCGGTCAGGGAACAACTGTATCTATACGAAAATCAAGCGTTCCCCGGATTTGAACGCGCTCACCAAAGGCAGGGCCACGACGTGAGCGGCAAAAACACTTTACCAGCCTGAGGCTCGTGAAGTCCAGCCCCCATTAAAACTTTTTGAGACCGATTTTTTATGAAAGAGCACCTTACCGGGCCAACGCTTCAGTCCGATGTGCTGCACAGTCCGGCGGTTGCCGCATTTACCAGTAGAAATTTGGCTTTAATCCGTGCCTGCTCTAAATCGAAACATGGCAGAAGCGTTGCATGCGGCGGGATTCAGTACATTCAGGCTGTTTCGCCTCGCCTTAAACAGGCAGGCTAAAACTTCGGCACGAACCTTAACTCTTTATAAATAACGACTTAGCTTCGCCACGAGGTTTTACAGCGAAGGGTGGCACGGTCGTTGCCATTGATGAGGACGTGCGGGATCGATGGAAACCGAAAGAGATTAAATCAGCGACGCTCAAACAAAGGAGAAGGCGATTATGTTGTGGACGATTCTTGTGGTGCTTCTTATCTTGTGGTTAGTCGGCGCGATTGGCGGCATCGGCGGCAATCTGATTCACCTGCTGCTCGTAGTTGCACTCGTAGTGCTGGTGATTAACCTTCTGACTGGCCGCCGCACCGTCTAACGACGGCAGCGCCGGTACGAACAGAGCTTCATCAACAACCAACCGAAAAGGGGACGAGACTTTAGATATCTCGTCCCCTTTTCCTTTTTCACTAAAAATCGGTCAGACGAAGATTAACCGGGGCGGTGATGCGGCCGACCGGGTATAGATTCATCTGCCTGTCCCAGTAGGGCGAGCGCTCGTAGAAGAAGCGTAGGCGCGCTTCAGGGCTTGCCGCGAACTTCTCGTCGCGTTTCAGGCGCTCCTCAAACTCACGCCGTAGGTTCGGGTCGTTCTCAAGCATCTGCCGGGCTAATTTTTCCAGCTTGTAGTCCTCCGCATCTTCCTTCTGCTCGAAAATCACGTTGAAGAAGCCCCAGGAGGCGAAAGAGTCAGGCGCGTCCGGCTCAAGCAGGTGAATGGCTACGCGCGAGCCCGGCTGCGCCAGGGGGATGACGACTGAGCCCGCCGCGAATGTTCTTCGCTCTCGCACGGTCGATATTTTATAAGAGGCTCTGAGGCGTCCTTCAAACGGCCATGACGCCCATTTGACTTCGCTGAAGCGATAGCTTTCGACCTCCAGTTCGGCCGGGGCCGTCAGCCTTTGCAGGCGCAGCCCGTGAAGCGAGAGTATCTCGATCACATCTTTCCACTGCGGCGGCACTATGTAGTAGAGCGGCGGCGCGGCCGCTTTCGCTACCCTAGTGTCGTCATAAAGTGGAATCGTGGTCTCCACAGGCTTTGTACCGAATACAACACGCTTTTTGCCCGATACTTCGCTCGTGTCTACCAGCGCCTCCAGGCCCTTAAGCAGAAACGGGACGGACTTCTCCGTTAAATCCACACGCAGGGGCAACATGCGCCCGGGATCGTAGCTTTGCCCGAGCGCGATAGCTTCCTGTTCAGAGCTTCTGACGGCGCTCAAGAGCGTCTCTGTCCTTTTATTCAGCTCTTCGAGCGTATACATCAGAATGTCATAAGTGCCCCGGACTCGCGTGCGGTAATCCTTGAGCATGTGCGTTTCTATCGTGAGACCCGGGCTGTTGCGAAGCGGCGTGTAACCCGTGGAGAATCTGGGAGGCATGATGAAGGCGTCAATGCCCCGGGAAGCATCGCGGTTGTCTCGAAAGGTCATATATTGAGCCAGCATGCTCCCGGCTTTTTCCGTGGCAGGAAAAATGCGCCCGTCGAACGCGTCTCGGTGCCAGTCTACGATGGCCTTTGGCACGTGCTCGTGATGCTCGTATATGTAAGTGATGTCGTATTGATAATCGGCTCCGTCCGTCACGTGGCAATCAATCAAGAGGTCCGGCTTCCACTGGTTCCAGACCTTTAGCCAGGCGCGTGTCTCCGGCGCATCCAGCTTCATGTAATCCCGATTCAGGTTGAGATTAGTGGCGTTGGCACGCCAGCCCATCTCCTCCGGCCCGTTCTGATTAATACGATTGAAAGGCCCGAAGCGCTCGTGGCCGTCAACATTGTATATAGGAATAAAAAGCAGAACGGTCCGGTCCAGCAGTCCCTTTCTAGTCCTGGTGATGGCTATGTCACGCAGAAGCGCAAGCCCCGCGTCCTTACCGTCGGGCTCACCCGGATGTATGCAAGCCTGTACGAACAGCACAACCTTCCCAGCTTTACGCGCCGACTCGGGGGTAAACGTTTCCCCTTCGGCGGCTATCAGTAGCGGCAGGTCGCGCCCCTCTCCACTCCGGCCGAAGCTTTGATAACGAATCAGGGGCGAGGCGGCATCGAGCTTGCGGCTGTAAGCAATAGTCTCGTCATATCGCGGCGTCTGGCGATAATCGGTCTTCTCCGCGCGCGTCTGCCAGTCCGAAGGCACGGGCGGCTCTTGTGTTTGAGTCATGACGGTTTCACTCCAGGCAAATAGAGACAGAATGCAGATTAACACCGGTATTAGCGAGCGCATTCACCAAATATAAAGGCAAAGCTGGTAAATAGTGAATGCTAAATGGTAAATCCCGTGCCTAAATGGTAAATAGAAAGAACCCGTTTCGTCTATTCATCATTTAGCATTCACTTCTTCTTTGCCTTCTCAGCAACTTGTGGGGCAAAATGAGAATCAGAAAACCGATATGGCTATCTTAAATGCGAATCCTTTCGGGGAAAGATTAATGATTCTTCATCACGCCGCGCGGCGCGCTCTTGTCCTCGCGCTCATAATGTCGTTTACGCTTCCGGGCCTTATCCAGCCAGCGCAGGCTCAAAGGAGGTCGCGCAGGCCGGCTGCGGAGGAACAGGCACCGCCACGCAGGCAGATGCGCGGGACTGAGCATAAAAGGCCGCAGCGCACCTATGACGTGCAGCACTACATCATACGCACGCGCTTCGACGTGCCGAACAAGACGGTTTACGGGGACACGACCGTTACGCTCAGGCCGCTCGCGCCCGGCTTCCAGACGTTCGATCTGGACGCGACCGGAATGGAGTTTGAGTCCGTCCGGCTTGAGCCTGACGGCAGAACTTTGCGCTGGTCGCAGGCTCCCAACAAGCTCTCGATCACGCTCGATAGAAGCTACACGGCTGCGGACACCGTGGCCGTCAGAATCCGCTACAGGACGACGCCTGAAAAGGGGCTCTACTTTATCCCGGCGTCGCCGGCCACGCGTTATCGCAGTTACGCCAAGCCCGCTCAAATCTGGACGCAGGGCGAGCCTGAAGAGAATCACTTCTGGTTTCCCTGCTACGATTTTCCGGACGACAAGGCCACGAGCGAGCAGTACATAACCACCGGCGCGAATGAGACGGCAATCTCTAACGGCGAGCTTCTGGAGACGTCCTCCAACCCGGACGGCACGCGCACCTTTCACTGGAAGATGGAGCAGCCGCACTCCAGTTATCTAATCTCCATGGTCGTGGGTAACTACGTTAAGCTCACGGACAGCTACAGGAACATTCCCATAGAGTATTACACCTACCGTGGGACGGAGGCGAAGGCCCGCGCAGCATTCGGCAAGACGCCGCAGATGATGCAGTTCTTCAGCGAACGCTTCCAGTTTGACTTCCCTTTCAACAAGTACGCGCAGACGATTGTGGCCAACTTCATCTTCGGAGGGATGGAGAACGTCACCGCCACTACGCAGGCTGATACGGAAATCTTAAGCGGCCCTGATGAAGCTTCCGGCGAAGCCGACAATCTTGTGTCGCACGAATTGTCGCACTCCTGGTTCGGGAACATAGCGACCGCCAAGGACTGGGCTAACCTTTGGGTAAACGAGGGATTCGCAACCTTCTTCGAAGCCGCGTACAAAGAGCACGCAGCGGGCCGCGACGCATACATGGAAGAGATGAACGGCAACGCCTCTGCCTACTTTAGCGAGGACTCTTATCAGTACCGCCGCCCCATAGTCTCCAATCGCTACCAGAAGCCCGTGGACCTCTTCGACGCCACTCTCTACAAGAAGGGCGGGGTGGTCGTTCACATGCTGCGCGAAGTCGTCGGCGACGACGTATTCTGGAAGGCGCTCAACGCTTACTTAAACGAGTTCAAGTATCAGAACACGGATGCGCGCGATATGCAGCGCGTCTTCGAGAGAGTCTCGGGCAGGAATCTGGACTGGTTCTTCGACCAGTGGCTCTACAAGGCGGGTTATCCAGAGCTGCGCGTTCGTCAAAGCTACAATCCGCAGACTCGCCAGCTCGCGCTCGACGTGGAGCAAACGCAGATGCCGGATGCACTGACGCCTGCGGTCTTCCGGCTGCCAGGCATAGAAATCGAGATCGGCACCACTCGCGGGAGAAAGACCGAGAGGATCGATGTGACGAAGCGCACGGAGCGCTTCACTTTTACTTTAGACGGACGCCCGCGAATGATTGTCTTCGACAAGGGCGAGCGCGTTCTGAAGAAGCTGGATTTCCCGCAACCGGGCGAGATGGCCGTCTTTCAGCTCAGAAACAGCACGGATGCCATGGCGCGCAAGGCTGCGGCGGAGCTGCTGGCGGAGGCGGGAGACGCGTTCTCCATCGAAGATGAAAGGCGCGAGGTGGTCGAAGCGCTGCGGCAGGCTGTGGCCCGCGATTCTTTCTACGGCGTGCGGGCGGCTGCCGCCAAAGCCCTTACAAGATTCAGGAGCGACGCGGCGATGAGCGCTCTGCTCGAAGCGGCAAGGGACAAGGACAGCCGCGTGCGCTCGGTTGCCATAAAAGGAATCCGAGAGATAAAGACCGTTGAAGAATCTGAAAGTCCAACGTTAGAGCTGGTCTTCCTGATTCTTTTCGGTGAAGGTAAAGAAGCAGAA
>DASVVZ010000313.1:0-7889 GCA_036389875.1 Pyrinomonadaceae bacterium | reverse complement strand
TTAACTTTACGCGCAGATGGTGGAAAATATGAAACGCACGGAGAGCGCTGGCGGAATTGTCGTGAACGGTCGCGGACTGGTTCTGGTCGTGAGCCAGCACGGGACCTCCTGGTCGCTGCCCAAGGGGCGCATAGAGGCGGGCGAAGACCGCTTACAAGCGGCACGACGCGAGATTTATGAAGAGTCAGGGATTACGGAGCTAGAGCTTTTGGAGGATTTGGGAAGCTACGAGCGCTACAGGCTGTCCGCGACGGGCGGCGAAGAGCCCTCGGAGCTGAAGATCATACACATGTTCCTCTTCAGGACCACTCAGGATAAGCTCAGCCCCGTAGACCCGGACAACCCTGAAGCGCTCTGGATGGAGAGCGCGGAGGTCGCGGCCCGCCTGACTCATCCGAAAGACGGGGAGTTCTTCACGCGCAGCTTTTTAGAGCGAGAGACAAAGAAGTAACGGCCAATTCCTTCTGGCTCTACCCGCGCCGTCTACAGTCGTATGATTCTCATAGTCAATCTGAATCTGGCCGTTGACGAGATTGTTCATCTGGACGGATTAACTCCGGGCGAAGTTCACCGCACCTACATGGTCGAGCGCCTGGCGGGCGGCAAGGGCGTCAACGTCGCGCGCGTGCTTAAAGTCCTGAAAGAGCCCGCGCTCCTGACGGGTTTTCTTGGGGGCCGTGCGGGAGACTTTATCGGGCGAGAGCTTAAAAAGGAGGGGCTTTCCTTCTCCTCCGTGGCGATTCAGAACGAGAGCCGCACATGCATCATACTGAACGACACGGCCTCCCGCGCTCAGACGGTCATCAACGAAGCCGGGCCGGATGTTTCCGAAGAAGAACAGAGCGCCTTCCTTGAGCATTACACGCAGCTTCTTCCGGGCGCGCGCGTTGTAATCATCACGGGCAGCCTTCCGCCGCGTATGCCGCAGGATTTTTACGCGCGAATGATTCGCACGGCAAACGAGACGGGTAAGCCGGTTTTGCTGGACACTTCTTCCGAAGCTTTGCGCAGAGGCATTGCCGCCCGCCCCTTCTTCGTTAAGGTAAACGGCGCGGAGGCCGTGGGCGCGCTCCAAGGGATTCAGATAAACGGGCTGGACGAAGCATCACAGGCGGCGCGTGGATTAATCCGGGCCGGGGCCTGTCACGCCATGATTACTCTGGGCGAAACGGGCGCGGCTCTCAATTTCGAGGGCGCGGACTACCTGATTAAGCCGCCGCGTATAGAAGCCGGAAACACAGTCGGCTCAGGCGATGCGGTGATGGCCGGGGTGGCTGCGGCGCTTGTGCGCGGCCACGATGCGGAAGAGATGGCGCGGCTTGCGATGGCTGCCGGGGCGGCCAACGCGCTCAGGGGAGCCGGGCGCTGCCGCGAAGAAGAGATAAAAAGCCTCGCGCGGGAAGTAAAGGTGCTGGGAGTGAATTAACGAGCCTTCCTGTAAAGCTCTATCACGCGGCGTGCGTCCGCGGCCAGGGGCTGCGGCAGATGAGTCCACTCAAACCAGGCCGCTTCGTATATCTCGTTTCTCTCAATCTCGAAGCCGGGGCTTGTGACGCGTCCCGCGTAACATGTCACGGTGTCCAGCTTGTGCTCATCCTTACTGGTGTACTCTCCCAGCGGGCGCAGGTCTCTCAGAGAGATTCCAACTTCCTCGCTGACCTCTCGCAGGGCGGCCATCTCGGGCGACTCGTTCCGCTTAAAGCCGCCGCCCGGAAATGTCCAGAACATGTCTCCGTAGGTGTTGCGAATCATCAGCACTCGGCCTTCGAACTCAATCAGGCATTTGACGCCGTAAATCTGCGGTCGAAAGATGAACCAGTAAACGCGCAGCAGGGCGTAAGCCAGCTTGTAAGCAAAGGAGAGGGGCGTATACGGCATGCGGGATTGTTGACTAAATCGGCCGCAGAATCAATAGGCTCACACGCACGGCTTGCCTCTACTCTCGGCAGAGCGGTTATACTCATGGCCGTTACTAGACAACAATTGCGGCTACAGCGAGGAAAACCGGGAATGTCTTCAAAACAGGTTGCGCCCTACGGCTCTTGGAAATCACCCATCACGTCCGAGCTGATTGTGAAAGGGTCAATAGGTCTGGGCCAGACTGCGCTCGACGGCCAGGACATCTACTGGATAGAGGTGCGCCCGCAGGAGGGCGGCCGCAGCTGCATCGTCAGGCTCACTGCTGACGGGAGAACCGAAGATGTGATCCCGCAGAATTTCAATTCGCGCACGCGCGTGCACGAGTACGGCGGCGGCGACTATGCGGTGTCGGGCGGCACCGTCTATTTCTCGAACTTCGCCGACCAGAGGATCTATCGAAAGCGGCCCGACGCCTTGGAGCATGAGGCGCTGACGCCCGCCGAACAGATGCGCTACAGTGACATGATAGTCGATGCGCCGCGCAACCGGCTCATCTCGGTGCGCGAAGACCACACGGAGAGCGGGCGCGAGGCCGTCAACACAATTGTCGCCGTCGGCCTCGTGGGCAACGACGCCGGGCGCGTGCTGGCTTCCGGTAACGATTTCTACGCCAGCCCGCGACTGAGCCCGGACGGAAAACGGCTGGCATACCTGACGTGGAATCATCCGAACATGCCATGGGACGGTTGTGAGCTTTGGCTGTGCGAGCTGGACGAAGAGGGAGCCGTTCGCGAGTCCAGGCGCGTCGCGGGCGCAATGGAAGAATCCGTCTTTCAACCCGAATGGTCGCCCGACGGGACGCTCTATTTCGTCTCAGACCGTAGCGGGTGGTGGAATCTATACCGCCTCAAAGATGGCAATCAGGCGGAAGCGCTCTGCCCCATGGAGGCGGAGTTCGGACAGCCTCAGTGGATATTCGGCATGTCCATGTACGCCTTTGAATCAAGTGATTCGATCATCTCTGCCTTTATCGAGAAGGGGCGCACGAGCCTGGCGCGGCTGGACACAATTACCAGGAGGCTTGAGCGGATTGAGACGCCTTATTCCGACATCTCTTACGTGCGCTCGGGCGGTGGCCGCGCGGTTTTTCGCGCAGGCTCTCCAACAGAGCCTGCGTCCGTGGTGCTTCTTGATCTGGGGACGATGAAGACGCAGGCGCTTCGGCGCGCCACGGACTTGCGTATTGACGAGTGCTACATCTCAGTCCCGGAGGCGATAGAGTTTCCGACCGAGGACGGGCTGACGGCGCACGGCTTCTATTACGCGCCGCACAACTGCGATTACAGCGCGCCGGACAAGAGCCTCCCGCCGCTGCTGGTCAAGAGCCACGGCGGCCCGACCGCATCGACTTCCACTACTTTCGCGCTGGGGATTCAATACTGGACGAGTCGAGGCATAGCCGTCCTGGATGTCAACTACGGCGGCAGCACCGGCTACGGCCGCGCGTATCGACAGAGGCTCAACGACCGCTGGGGCATAGTTGACGTGGACGACTGCGTGAACGGTGCCCGTCACCTGATTGAGCGCGGGCTCGCAGACCCGAACGCCTGCGCCATTGACGGAGGAAGCGCCGGAGGCTACACGACGCTCTGCGCTCTGACCTTCCGCGACCTCTTCAAGGCGGGCGCGAGCCACTTCGGCGTCAGCGACCTTGCGGCCCTGGCGACCGAGACGCACAAGTTCGAGTCGCGTTACCTGGACGGACTGATTGGCCCCTATCCCGAGCGCGCAGACCTTTACCGAGAGCGCTCGCCCATCTTCTTTACGGACAAGCTCTCCTGCCCAGTCATCTTCTTTCAGGGGCTCGAAGACAAGATTGTGCTGCCGAATCAGGCGGAGATGATGGTGGATGCGTTGCGCGAGAAGGGATTGCCGGTCGCTTACGTCCCGTTCGAGGGAGAGCAGCACGGCTTTCGCAGAGCCGAAAACATTCGCCGCGCGCTGGACGGAGAGCTTTACTTCTATTCCAGAATCTTCGGCTTCGAGTTGGGCGAAGAGGTTGAGCCGGTCGAGATTGAGAATCTAGGATAGATGAGCCAGGCGGTGGCGTGCCTTTGTTATCTGCCTGTCAATCTGCTCGGCCATACCGGAGAGAGCGTCGCGCCCCTCACGCGCCTCCTCTTCTACCTTGAGACGCGTGTGATAAAGACCGTCCTGCCGTATGCGCCTGATGCCGAACTCCACCGTGCGCAGCTCTATCTCAAGCGCGAGAAGCCTGGCGTTCAAGTCGTCCGTCTCGGCGTCGCCGCCGCCTACGGCGCAGAGCGATTGAAGCTGCTCGTCGCCGAGGAGCGTGTGCAGGCTTTCCACGTCGCCCTCGCGGTAAGCGCGGCTGGCTTCGGCCATGACCGTGTGACGCGCGCGAGCTTCTCTTTCATCTGCGGCCATGTCCGGATGAAACATCTTGGCCACGGCCCAGAAGAGCTTGCGCATGCCACGGCCCACGGGGGTTGAGCCCGGCTGCTCAGTCCGTGTGTTCTCGTCCTCGCCCGTCTCTTCTTCCACGCTCTCGTCTTCAAGCCCCAGCATTCGCGCCCTGGCCTGCTTAATCTCTCGCTCGATCTCCTCCAGCTCGGCCAGGCGGCTCCCGACCACCTCCGTATAGCGCGCCTTGAAGAGGCGCATCTCCTCCTGCAAAGCGGCAAGCTCGCGCCGCCGCTCTTCCAGAAGCTGCTCCAGGCGGGCAATCTCGCCCGCCATATCAAGCGGCTCTTTGTTCGTTTCCGGTTTGTAAAGACTGATGCTCTGCATAACTCACAGGCTTCGGAGTGTAGCAGGAAGCGGCCCGGCTTGTCCTCCGTAGGCACGGGCACGGTGTTGCAAGCGCCGCTTATTCGATATACTTTGAGAGCGGGCGTTACGTATAGTCGAAGAAGCGCCCGCCAGCCCCGACGATGAAGGACTCTAAAGCAAAATACGGCGGCAGCGAGCGCAGGCGTGCGCCGCGCTACCGCGTAAATTTCAGGGCCAAGTGGGAAGGCACCTGGGCTCGCCGCGAAGGCCATATCACAGACCTCAGCGCCGTAGGCTGCTTCATACTTACTCCAGACCTGGTGAAGCCCACCGAAACCGTAAAGCTTGAGATTCAGCTGCCGAAGGGCGAGATAAAGATAGACGGCTACGTCGTCTATAAAATCGAAGAGATGGGCTTTGCCATAGAGTTCACCTACGCTTCGGAAGAAGACCGCAAACGCCTGGCATGGCTCATACGAGCCGAATCCATGCTCGCCAACAGAAAGTAAGGGATAGTAAAAGAGAAAATCAGTTCTCTTTTACTATCCCCTAACCCCATCCCCTACCCTGTCAGCGGCGGGCCGTCGTAGATGACAGTCCAGCCGTTGGTCTTGCTGGTCTTTATGGAGCGGCGGAATGCATAGGCGACCTTCGGCGGGTCTTCGAAGGGGCCGAGGCTAACGGGCGGCTCTGCGCGCGGGTCGAAGCGCGCAACCCTGGCCCCTTCCGGCGAGGTCGCCATTCCGACCAGCGCCAGCGTATCGTTCTTTACGAGTATCACCGCGCGAAAATCCAGTTGTTCTGACTCTTCCTGCATCATCATAAAAATTCCTGCTCCCGGAGTTGTACTCCAGACCGTACGCCTCTTTCAAGCGCTGGCAATCGCCCGGCACGGCTGGCGCATCTAAAAATTACTCTCCCCAAAATCAGCGTTACCAGGGGAGAACCATAAGGGTGAGAGAGTTAAGGGAACGAGGCATTTATACGACTCCGGGCGGTAAACAGTTCGTGGCCAGCCGCGCGCGCCGCTCTGTTTTTCAGACGGGCAAGGCGGCCATTCAGACGGGCTTTGGCAACATCTTCTTTCTATTCAGCCGCTACGCATGGGCCTTTCACGCTCGGCCGGATTTCATGGTGGACGAAAAGGGCCACATAATAATTGACGGATCAGACTTGCGCTGGCGCGTGGAAGACCTGACCGACACGGGCCACACGGCAGGCGCACACTAGAGCAAAGTAAGAGGCCGGGGGCAAAGTTAAGAGAGATTTAATCCTTCTTAACTTTGCTAAAGATTTGCGACCGTGCGGGCGGGAATCATTCAGGTCATAGTGTAGTATTTAAAGATGGTGGGAGAAGTCAATCGAGCCGCCGGCCTTATTATTCCGCCTTCTTCTCAAGACAAAGAGAAAGGTTCGCGCTCGGGCGTGTGCGGCAATACAAGATAGTTAATACTATGGCTCGTCTGCTGTCTCTGCTATCAGAGGCTCTGGCGAGCGCTGTTATTTGTCTTACTCTTCATCAGTGTCGTCGCGCATACGCATGATTTCATCCCACTCGGCCAGCTTCTCGGGGTTGTCTCGATAGGTCTCGCGCATGATGGGGTCAAGCTCCTCGACGAGTTTCATTCCTTTGGCCATTAGCTCGCTGAAGCGACTTCTCTCCTCTTCGGTGGAGGAATGGCTCACAGCGCGGCGCGCACGCCTTCTGCTTGAGGGATCCTTTTTCCTGAAAAGTTTCTTCTGCTTCATAGGGGCGTCCGTCATGATTGAGTTCCACTTGTGTGGAAGCACGGGCGGTTGAGGAAGCGTTGCGGGCTGCAACCGAAATCGCCTAGCCGGGAAACAGAGGGTTTGGGTTGAGAGGCCGTGGAGGCCAGGCACCCGTCGCCCATACGTCTTAAGAAGCGCTGCCAAAATATTACCGTCGCCGACAGATGTCAATCAAAATGTCTGAGGTTTAGCACAGGCACGCAAAGCGCATCTGCCCTGACCGAAAGGGTCAACGCCACGCACGCGATAAACCCTTTCAATAAATCGTTATCCTCAATCCTTCTCTACGCCCCGGCCATCGCTGCGATTGCAGTCTTGAAGGCAGAAGAGCGCGAGCGAGCGAGCTTCGAGCCTGTACGCCTGACGGCCTTTCACCTGGCGGCGGTTTTTTGTCTGGCCTGTTGGCTCGCGCGTGTCGAGCATCAGTTCCCAGCGCACTTCCGGGCGATGCGCTGGCAGCGTGAAAGAGACCTGTTTGTCGTGAGCGTTCAGCAGCAGCAGCAGCGTGTCGTCCGTGATGCGGCGACCGCGCTCGTCAACTTCGTCTATGGCGTCTCCGGCGAAGCGTATGCCCAGAGTATTGAGCGCGCGGTTGTGCCAGTCCTCTTCCCGCATCTCCTCGCCGTCAGTGCGAAACCACGAAAGGTCTTTTACTTCGGAGCCGCGAATCTTTCGTCCCTGAAAAAACTTTCTGCGGCGCAAGACCGGATGGTCGTGAAATATTCCTATGACGTTGCGTGTAAATTCCAGAAGCTCGCGTTGCGCATCCTTCAGTTCCCAGTCCAGCCATGAAATCTCGTTATCCTGGCAGTAGGCGTTGTTGTTGCCCTGCTGCGTGCGCCCCATCTCGTCGCCCGCCTGAAGCATGGGCACGCCCTGAGAAAGCAGGAGCGTCGCGAGAAAGTTTCTCTGCTGGCGAGCGCGCAGAGCCTGAATCTGCGTGTCAGATGTTTCGCCTTCCGCTCCGTAGTTGAAGCTCAGGTTTTCATCCGTCCCGTCCCGGTTCTCTTCGCCGTTGTCTAAGTTGTGCTTCTCGTTGTAGCTGACCAAATCCCTCAGCGTGAAGCCGTCGTGCGCGGTGACGAAATTGATGCTGGCGTAGGGGCGTCTGCCGCTTCGCTCATACAGGTCTGAGCTTCCCGTCAAACGATAGGCAAGATTATCCACGAGCCCCTTGTCGCCACGCCAGAAGCCGCGCACCACGTCTCTGTAGATTCCATTCCACTCGGCCCAGAGCACGGGAAAGTTCCCCACCTGATAACCGCCTTCGCCCAGGTCCCAGGGCTCTGCTATGAGCTTGACCTGCGAAAGCACAGGGTCTTGATGGATGATGTCGAAGAAAGCGCCGAGACGGTCTACTTCATGAAGCTCGCGCGCGAGCGCCGAAGCCAGATCAAAACGGAACCCGTCGACGTGCATCTCAAGGACCCAGTAGCGCAGAGAGTCCATGATGAGCTGAAGGGTGC
>DASVVZ010000312.1:0-2839 GCA_036389875.1 Pyrinomonadaceae bacterium | reverse complement strand
GCTCCCGTCTGCAGACCTGGACTTCGACGCCATAGCCGCCCCGGCCGGTCTGGCCACCATGTCCTGGAGATGAGAGTAGGGGAATGGGGGTTCGGGCGTTCAGGGCGTGGTGAAAGAAAGAGATTTGGATTTTCTTTCCCTATCCCCTGAACGCCCGAACCCCATTCCCCATATTGAAACTTTTAATATTACCGCGTCGTAAAACCTGAGCATGAGTGTGAATGCTATCCCCCTGAATCTGAGCGCCATAGCCGATTGCGACCTGGTGGCAAGGGCCATCAAGGGGCGCGAGGACGGCTTCAACGAGCTGGTGCGGCGCTACCAGCGTCCGATTGCCGCCTACGTCTATAGAATGGTAGGAGACTACGACGCGGCGCTGGATTTGACGCAAGAGGTCTTCATCAAAATCTACAGCTCGCTTGAGCGGTACCGCCCCGAATTCAAATTCTCCACCTGGATTTACAAGATTGCGCATAACGCTTCCGTAGACCACCTGCGTCGACTCTCGTCGCGCGAGCAGGCGCTCTCGACGGAAGTTGACGGCGAAGAGCGTGAGATGACGGTCATGAGCCGCAAGCTCTCGCCCGAACAGGAGTATGCCGTGGAAGAGCGGCGCGCGGAGATAGAGCGAGTGGTGCGACAGCTCCCGGCCGTCTATCGCGAGCTGATAATACTGCGCCACCAGCACGATTTGAGCTACGACGAGATAGCAGAGGTCACAAGCCTTCCGCTCGGCACGGTCAAGAATCGCCTCTTCCGCGCACGAGAGATGATGCGGCAGCAGTTCGTAGAGAGAGGCATCACGGGAGTTTAAGCACGCGCATTCAGACCAGACTAATGACGGAACTTACCGCGAACAACATGACCTGCCACAGCACAGAGGTCTCAGCCTATCTGGACGGCGAGCTTGGGGCTGGCGCGCTTCTGGCTTTCGAAGAGCATTTGAAGCAGTGCCGTTCGTGCGCGAGTAAGCTGGAAGAGCAGCGCCGTCTTCTGTGTACGCTGGACATGGCCTTTAATGATGTGAAGACGCTTGCGCTGCCCGCGGACTTCGCCAGAGTCGTGACGGCGCACGCGCAGATGGACATGAGCGGCGTGCGCGAGCAGCGTGAGCGCGGACGTGCGCTACGTCTTTGTATAGCCCTCTCGCTCTTCTCCTTTGCGCTTCTGGGGAGCGCGGCGCTGTCGGATTCGGTCTTCGAGCCCGTCCGAGTTTTCGGACGCCTGGCGGGCACGGGGCTGGGCATACTGTGGCGCGCGATTTACGACGCGGGCGCGACCTTTGCCGTCATCATGCGAATCATAGGGCGCTTTGCTTTTGAATCGCACCCGTTTGGCCTCTTCAGCTATCTGCTTTTGGGCCTGGCGCTGCTACTGCTGCTGCGCCTGATTCGCGGCTATCACCGCGCGCGTGCCGCAGAGTGATTCAGAGAAGGGAAACCTTTATCAGGGGGAAACGCGTTTCCGTTATAAAAGTCGGTCTCCCGCTTTATAGAACCCGGGCTCGCTTTTAATAGACCTGTTGTGAACTCTCTTTTACTGGACAGACCCTTTGACTGGCGCAACGCCAGAAGCTTCCTGAATGCGGCGGCTGTGGCCCTGTTCGCGCTTTTTCTGGCGGCGGCAGCGACCTACGCGCAGGCTGGCTCTCAGCCTGTTGCGCCCCGGCCCGAAAGTGCTTCGATTGTGGTCGAAGGCGTGAGGAGCGGCGACGTCGTAGTCTTCAGAAAGTCCGTCATCGTGCGCGGCCATGTTCAGCAGGGAGTCATCTCAATCGGCGGCAATGTCGTAATAGAAGGGCGCGTGGACGGCGACGTGGCTTCAATCGGCGGCGATGTCATACAGCGCAGGGGAACTTACATAGGCGGCGACGTGATGGTGCTGGGCGGACTTTATCAGCAGGAAGGCGAGGCCGGCCGCAACCCCCAGAGCGCCACTATCATGTACACGGGGTTTGAGCAGGAGCTGCAAGAGATTCTGCATGACCCTGCGTCGCTTTTGACGCCGCGCTTTTCCGCTGGCTACGTGGGCCAGCGACTTCTGGCCGTCCTCTTCTGGTTCATAGTCTCGCTGTCGCTGACGGCCGTGAGTCCGGGCGCGGTGAGCCGCGCCGCAGCCCGCCTGCAACTGACCTCCGTGCGCGTAGCCGTTATAGGCTTTGTCTCAACGCTCATCATATTCTTTGGCGTCCCCGTCGCCGTGAATCTTTTGCCGGCCTTCATAGGTGTTCTGCTGGGAGTGATGAGCGTGCTGCTGCTGGTCACCTCTTACCTCTTCGGGCGCGTCATTATTCACGCGGCTACAGGGCGCTGGCTGGAGCGCCGCCTTTTGCCCGAAGGCAAGCGCTCTGAAACAGTCGCGCTCGCGATGGGCGCTCTCTTCTGGACGCTCATGCTTTCGCTGCCCTACGTCTGGCCCGCGGTGGTAGCGGGCCTCCTCATCACTAGTCTGGGCCTTACGCTCACGGCGCGCTATCGCATGGCCTGGGGGCCCGCGAAGAAGGCCGCCTGACCCGCCCCTTAAATCTTCCGCACACTTTTTTCGAAAATCCAAAAAATTGAAGTAACAAATGGGCGGGGTCGCTCGTCTTATATTTGAAAAGGTGTCTCGGTGGCTCTTTCGGGAACTTTTTCAAGACCTCGAGTGAATAATAGTGGCGGCCCGCACTTCATACGAAAATTGCAGCTTTTGGAAGTCATAGGCCACTCACCCGTATGAGCGTCGTCGCCAGCCAGAGAGAAAATTAACGTAAAGGCGATATTGTTCATGAAATCTAGAACAATCATCGCCATTTTTGCGTAGAAAGAGTGTCGCTGCGATCAAGTCTTCTTCGGCAGCA
>DASVVZ010000311.1:0-3850 GCA_036389875.1 Pyrinomonadaceae bacterium | reverse complement strand
TCGAGGACATTATCGAAAAGGTAGGCCGCAACCACCAGCAGGCCGATTTAGACCTGCTGCGTCGCGCCTATTTTTTCTCTGCCCGCGAGCACAAGGGACAGGTGCGCGCAAGCGGCGAGCCCTACCTTGTCCACCCGCTCGAAGTGGCGAACATCCTCGCGGACATGCGGCTCGATGAAGTCTCCGTCTCGACGGGGCTTCTGCACGATGTGGTGGAAGACACGCTCGTTGACCTTGAGACCATACGCAAGTATTTCGGGGACGAAGTGGCGCATCTGGTTGACGGGCTGACCAAGATAGCGCAGATAAGCAACGTCTCGAAAGAGGAGCAGGAGGCCGAGAACGTTCGCAAGATGCTCCTGGCGATGGTCAACGACGTGCGCGTAGTGCTGGTCAAGCTGGCCGACCGTCTTCACAACATGCGCACCCTCCAGTTCCTGAAGCCGGAGAAGCGCCGCCGCATAGCGCAGGAGACCATGGACATCTATGCGCCGATTGCGCATCGGCTCGGCATGGGTAAGCTGCGCGGCGAGCTTGAAGACCTGGCCTTTCAGCATCTTTACCCGGAAGACTATCGCGCCATCACGGCCCAGCTTGAAAAGCGGCGGCCCGAAAATGAAGCCTTCCTCAAAGACGTGACCGCCCGCATAGAAGAGAAGATGCACGAGGCGGAAGTCCCCTTTGTCCGCATAGAGGGGCGCGTCAAACGGCTCTACTCCATCTGGAAAAAGCTCAGGCGGCAGAGAGTAAACCTGGAACAGGTATACGACCTGGTGGCGGCGCGCGTGATTACGCCGGACGAGGTGCGCCACTGTTACGCCGCGCTGGGCGTCATACACAACACCTGGAAGCCAGTGCCCGGCCGCATCAAAGACTGGATAGCAACGCCGCGCGACAATCTCTATCAATCTCTTCACACTTCCGTCATAGGCGACAAGGGGCAGAGCTTCGAGGTGCAGATTCGTACGCTCGAAATGCACCACATCGCCGAAGAGGGCGTGGCGGCGCACTGGAAGTACAAGGAGGGCAGCCGGGGCGCGCACGATGAGGACGAAGCTTTGAAGGCCCTGCGCTCGCTCGTTGAGTGGACGCAGGAGGTCAAGGACTCGCGTGACTTTCTGGACACGCTCAAGCTGGATCTCTACCCGAAGGACGTGTACGCCTTCACGCCTATGGGCAAGGTGATACAGCTTCCGCGTGGCGCAACGCCTATAGACTTCGCCTACATGATTCACTCCGAAGTCGGCAACACCTGCACGGGCGCTCGTATAAACGGCCGCATGGTTCCGCTCCGCACGCAGATTCAGAACGGCGATGTGGTGGAGATTCTGACCAGCTCTAACTCGCACCCCAGCCGCGACTGGCTGAACTTCATCAAGACCTCTCGCGCTCGCAACCGCGTCCGCCACTTCATAGCCGAGCAGCAGCGCGCCGAATCCATAGAAATTGGCCGCAAGCTCTTTGAGAAAGAGGCCGCGCGCTTTCAGCTTTCAACGAAAAAGCTTCTGGGCGACGAGGACGGCGAGTTGAAGCGCATCGCCAACGATTACGGCTACGGCCGCGTAGAGGATTTGCTGGCCGCCATAGGCTACGGCAAGATTGTCCCGCGCAACATCATAGCCAAGCTGCTCGGCCCGGAAAAATTTGAGGAGCTGGATACCCAGAAAGAGTCTCGGCTAAGGAGCGGCATGCGCGCCGTTCGCCGCCTCATACGCCTGGGCGACGATGCGATAGTCGTGCGCGGCGTGGACGACCTGCTGGTGACGCGTGCCCGATGCTGCAATCCGCTCAGGGGCGAAGACATAATCGGCTATATCACGCGGGGCAAGGGCGTGGCCGTTCATGCCAGGACGTGCAAGAACGTTCAGGCGCTGATGGTCAACCCGGAGCGCATAGTCGAAGTCGAATGGGCAGGCAAGAGCGACAACGCTTCTTACGCCGTTAAATTGCTGGCGATTACGGAAAACCGCACGGGCATGATAGCCGGTATCACTGGCGCAATCGCAGACATTAAGACCGGCATACGCGACGCGCGCGCCTCCGTGGCGGACGACGACCGTGGTCGCATAGAAGTCACTGTAGAAGTCTTCGACGTTAAACACCTGGACAAAGTCATCAACTCCATCAAGAGCGTCCCCGGCGTGCTCGACGTAGAGCGCCTACAGGGAATTGCGTGAAGGCGGAGCGCACGAATGATGAATTAAAGAGATTCTTCCTTTTCCCCTCACTATTCAGCGCTCCGCCTGCCGCATTGCCGTTCCGCCTTTTACCTTTTTCCTTCTTTAGTGTTAAAATGCGTGTTTTGTTTCAGGCTATGAAAAAGAGGTTATCTGTACTGTGAAGGAGATCATCAAAACTGAGCGTGCGCCGAACGCCATAGGCCCGTATTCGCAGGCCGTGCGCGCTGGCGGCTTCATCTTCTGTTCCGGACAGATTCCGTTCGACCCCGAAACCGGCCAGTTCGTTCCCGGAGGCATACAGGAGCAGACCGAGCAGGTTTTGCGTAACCTGATGGCCGTCCTGGAAGCCGCGGGTTCGAGCCTGGATCGAGTGGTTAAGACGACGGTTTTTCTATCTAACCTGAATGATTTCGGGGCTATGAACGAGGTTTACGCGCGATTCTTTGACGAAGCCTGTCCGGCGCGCTCAACCGTAGAGGCCAGCCGGCTGCCGCGAGATGCGCGTATAGAGATAGATGTGATCGCGCTGGCCGGAAAAGAATAGCTACCGGGCATCCATCACAGCATTTTTATGCTGGCGGGACAGCCGGTAGCCTTGTTTTGAGCATCTTTGATAAAGAGATTTTAAGCGGAAGCGCTTCAGGCGGCCTTTGCCACCTTGCCTGCCTTGATGCAACTGGTGCAGACCTTCATGCGCACTACGCCGCCCTTGGGGGGCTGCACGCGTATGGATTGCAGGTTGGGGTCAAAGCGGCGGCGCGTGCGATTATTCGCGTGTGAAACATTGTTGCCGAATTGCGGCCCCTTGCCGCAGACTTCGCATCGTTTTGCCATAACAGTTTTTTTGAGAACCTCCGGGCTAATCGTCAGGAAACGCTTGAATGCGCTCTGTTAGTCTCGAATCCCTGATTTGTCAGGTTGTATTCGAAACGAAAATTTATAGCAAAGTGCTTCATGCGGCGTCAAGTCATGGAAGAGGCAAAGAAACGCCATAGGCGAGCGCGCCGTTTGGATTGGGCCATCATAGTTAGTTTGAAGGAGCAGAAAGTCAAAGTGCACAGATTCGCTATTTACATCGTCGTCGCTGCGCTGGCCATGATAGGGCTTGCGTGTAATAACCGTTCCGGCGGAGCAACTCCCGGAGCCGCTACTGATAATGCCGTGGCGGCCACCGTCAATGGTAAGAACATCATGTTGAGCGAGGTCGACAAGCTCATCACCGCGCAGACGCAGGGACAGCAGGACAAGCTTTCGCCGCTCGCGCTGGCTCAGGCTCGTCTACAGGTTCTGGACAGCCTGATTCAGAAGGAAGTGCTGTTGCAGCGCGCGGACAGAGAGAAGACCATGCCCTCCGAGGACGAGATTACGAACTACATCAACCAGATGAAGCAGGGTATGACGGAGGAGCAGTTCCAGAAGGGTCTCAAAGAGCAGGGCCTGACAATGGATTCGCTCAAGGAGGAGGCGCGCAAGTCCCTTGCCATACAGAAGCTGCAAGACAAGGTGAACGCCAAGATTGCCGCGCCGAGCGATAAAGAGGTGGAGGAGTTCTATAATAGCAACAGGCAGATGTTCATCACCTCTCGCGGAGTTGAGCTGGCTATGATTGCTGTTGACCCGGCCACCAACGAGGGGTTGCAGGACGACGCCAAGAGCGAAGCCGAAGCCAA
>DASVVZ010000310.1:0-14453 GCA_036389875.1 Pyrinomonadaceae bacterium | reverse complement strand
AGAGGCCACGTTCATCATTATATAGAAAGCGCCTTCGGGTGTGACCGCGCTCAAAGAAAGCTCGTCCGAGATGAGCGAGAGCAGGTGACGGCACCTCTCGCTGAAGATGCTGCGGGCTTTCGCGCGCTCGGTCGCGGCCTCGTCCGTCCACGCGGAGAGCGCGGCCTTCTGCGAGACAGTGGAGGCGCAGGTCGTCACATAGCCGTGCAGCACGAGCGCAGACTTAATCACCGAGGGGTCGCCGCAGAGCCAGCCGAGCCGCCAGCCCGTCATGCTCATGGATTTAGACAGCCCGCCGATGACGAGCGTGCGCCCGTAGTAATCCGAAAGCGAGTCGGGACGTGCCGGTGTGAAATATAGGTCTCGGTAAATCTCGTCGCTGATGGCAAAGACGCCCGTGCCGTGAAGCACGCCGGCCATCGCCTCTAAATCTTTCGGATAGAGTATCCGGCCCGTAGGGTTAGAAGGACTGATGGCGACGACGGCTTTTGTCTTCGGAGTCAGGCGACGGGCGAACTCTTCCGCGTCGAATCCGAATTGGTGCTCCCCGGGCAGTCTGTAAAAGACTGGCACGCCTCCGGCCATTCTGACAATCGTCGGATAAGCAACGAAGCCGGGGTCAGGCAGAAGCACCTCGTCGCCCTCGTCCACAATCGTCATCAACGCAAGGTAGAGCGCTTCCTGCGAGCCAGCCGTGATGATGACCTGTTCGGGCGCGGCGTTTAAGCCCGGGTAATCACTCGCCACGCGCTCCCTTAAGGCCGGAAGCCCTGCGTGGCTGGTGTAGCCGTTCTGCTCCTCGCTTATCACGCGCACGGCTTCGCGGCGAATCACGTCCGGCGTTGGCAGGTCGGGCTCGCCCAATCCCAGATTGATGCTGCCGGGCCTGGCGCGGTCAAAGAGCTGCCGTATGGCGCTCTTCTGTATGCCGCGTAGTCTTCCTGCTGGCTCGAACTCCATCAACGAAGAAAGTCCTCCAACTGCGCCGAGGCGTCCGTCTTCTCGTCCCGGTACTTAACAATCACAGGGGCGTAGACCGAAAGCCCCCAAGCCTTCCCCTGCTCCGAAGTCAGAGCGCGGGAGCCGGGGACGACCACCGCGCCCGCGGGAATCTCAAGCATCGAATCTTCCGTCCTGCGGTACACTTCGCCGCGAACCAGATCGAAGACCGGCGTGGAGCCCGTCAGGATAGTTCCGGCTGCCAGCACGGCCCGCTCCCGCACAATCGTTCCTTCATAGACGCCGCAGCCGCCGCCAACCAGCACGTCGTCTTCTATGATGACGGGGACTGCGCCCACGGGCTCAAGCACGCCGCCGACCTGCGCGGCGGCCGAGAGATGCACGCGCTTTCCAATCTGGGCGCAGGAGCCGACGAGCGCGTGGCTGTCAATCATAGTGCTTTCGTCAACGTACGCGCCGACGTTGACGTACATCGGCGGCATGCAGACTACGCCGGGCGCAAGGTACGCGCCGTCGCGTATGCTCGAGCCGCCGGGAACGATTCGCACGTTGTTCGCCACCGTCATGGAGCGCACCGGATAAGTGCTCTTGTCGAAGAAATGCAGAGCGTACCCTATGGACATGTCCACGAGCGTGCCCATGCGGAAGCCCAGCAGTATGCCGCGCTTGACCCATTGATTGACTTTCCATACGCCCGCGTCGTCGCGCTCGGCTGCCCGCACGCGGCCGCTGTTGAGCGCCGCCTTGAAGTCAGCGAAAACGGCCAGGTCTTTATCCGTAAAACCCTTCTTGTCGGAAGCGAAGAGCGCTTCTATCCCTTCACGAAGCCGCATGAAAGTTCTCCTTCAGGAGCCCCGCGTCGGAAAGCACACGGCGCAGAGTCTCTCTGGTCTTCTCCTCAACGGGCACGAGCGGCAGGCGAAGATTCTCTTCGAGCAGGCCCATCAGGGCCATGGCGGCCTTGACCGGCCCCGGGCTCGATTCTATGAAGTTCGCTTCCATCAAAGGCAGCAATTGGTAGTGAGCCGCGCGAGCCTCTTCCCACTCTCCTTCGAGCGCGAGGTTTACGATCTTCGCCATCATGCCGGGCGCTTCGTTTGAGACGACGGAGATAACGCCGTCCGCTCCGAGCGCGATCAGGGGAAGCGTCACAGCGTCGTCGCCCGACAGGACTCGAAAGCCCTCCGGCCTCTCCCTCAATATTTCCATAATCTGCGATAGGTTCCCCGAAGCCTCTTTGACGGCCGAGATGTTCTCCACCTCTCGCGCCAGTTTGAGAACCGTCTGCGCGGAGATGTTTGAAGAGGTGCGTCCCGGCACATTGTAGACGACCACGGGCAGGGGATTTACGGCTTCGGCCACAGCGCGAAAGTGCGCGTAGAGCCCGGCCTGAGTCGGCTTGTTGTAGAAGGGAGCTACGACCAGCACCGCGTCCGCGCCCATCTCTTTAGCGGCCATGGAATATTCGATTGATGCGGCGGTCGAGTTGCTGCCGGTTCCGGCTATGACTCGCGCCGAAGATTTCCGGGCCGCTTCAATCGTGAGCTTTATCACGCGGCGGTCTTCCTCTTCCGTCATGGTCGCGCTCTCGCCCGTAGTGCCGCACGGCACAAGAAGGCGTACGCCGCCCGCAACCTGGCGCTCTATGAGCGAGACCATGCGGGCTTCGTCAACCGAGCCGTCCCGTTTGAAAGGCGTCACGAGCGCCGTCGCGCACCCTTTGAGCCAACCGGTCTCTATAGCCATTTCTTCATCATCCTCTCTTTGAGAATATCGTCAAACGCCTCGGAGAACTCGTAGACGCCCGCGCGCCCGATTATCCAGCGCGCAGCCAGCAGAGCGCCCGCCGCGAAGCCCTCGCGCGAGCGAGCCGTGTGCGTCAGCGTAAGCTGGTCGGCGAGGCCGTCAAAGCCCACGCGATGCGTCCCCGGAATGAAGCCCGCGCGAGTGCTTGAGACGGGAATCTCCCGCTTCAACCGGGATGAAAGCAGCTCTTTTAAGCGCAGGGCAGTCCCCGAAGGCGCATCCTTTTTTCGCGCGTGATGCGCCTCTTCTATAAAGGGAGCGTATTCGTTCAGCCCCTCGAAAAGCTCTCCGGCCCGCTCTATCACGCGGTAGAAGAGATTGACGCCGATTGAGAAGTTCGCGCCGTAGAGGAGCGCGCCCTTATTCTTCTCAACGAAGCGCTCTACGTTCACGCCCTCCCGGTTCCAGCCGGTCGTTCCTTCGACGAGCGGGACGCCCGCCATCATGCACACGGAGATGTTGTTGAGCACGGCGTCGGCTACGGAAAAGTCTATCGCCACGTCCGCGTTCTGTTTAAGCCTCTCGGCCACCTCGTCCACTCTTTGCAGCATGTCCGAGGAAGTCAGCACCAGAGCTACGCGATGGCCCTCTTCAAGGGCCCGCGCCTCAACCAGCCGCCCCATGGCGCCATGCCCGATCAGTGCGATTCTCATCACTCATCCTCAATTAAGTCCGGAGAGTCTGGATAGCCTGTAGAGCCTGTAGAGCCAGGAGTCTTTCGTCTCTACGGACTCTCAGGACTCTCCGGACTCCCCGGACTCTTTCAATAGCGCGTGCGCGAGCCGTGTGTACAGCTCGACCGCTTCTTCCAGTTCCTGCTTGCTGATGCGCTCTTCGTCCGTGTGCGCGACGAGGATTGAGCCGGGGCCCAAGAGAAGCGGCGTGCCCCAGTTCGAGAGATGCGGAATGTCGGTCATAAAGCGCACGGCGCACTGCTCAAAGCCCGCTAGGGTGAGCAGTCGTATCGGCGCGGCTTCCGACAGGTACTCAATTTCGGCGCGTCCCCTGACGGCCCGCTCAAGCATCTCGCGCACGGGCCGTACTCCGGTCACAAGCCTGAGCTGTAAATCGGCCTCGGCTTCGGCCGGTATGACGTTGGGGCGAGTGCCGCCGCGTATCACGCCTATGTTACAGGTAGTCTCGCCCAGGCGAGCATCCCTAGGCCAGCGTAGTGCGCGTATGTCCGCCAGAACATCGAGCAACTTATCAATGGCGGACTCGCCCTGCTCCGGGTAGGCCGAATGCGCTGCGCGCCCCCTGGTCTTCAATATCAGGCGCAGGGAGCCTTTCGTGCCGACGGCCAGCCGGTTATCCGTCGGCTCGCCGTTTATCATGTAGCGGCAATGGCGGGCCAGCGGATGCGTGTTGACAAAATCCGCGCCGCGGCTCCCCATCTCTTCGTCAACCGTGAAGAGCAGGCCGATTCGATTGATGCCCTCGGCGCGCAGCCGCTCGGCTGCCGCAATCTGCGCGGCGATGATGCCCTTGGCGTCACAGGAGCCGCGCCCGCGTATGAATAGCGCGTCCTCTTCCGAAGCGATGTACGGCGGCACGGTGTCCATGTGCGTTGAGAAGACTATGGCCGGCGGAGCATCCCTTATGGTTGCGATAATGTTGGCGCGTCCAGGCTCCATCTCCTGCCGCTCGACCTCGTAGCCGAGGCCGGAAAGTGTGCGCTCCAGGAAAAGCCCCACGGCCTCCTCATCTCCCGTCAGCGACGGGATGTCTATAAGCTCTCGCGTCAGCTCAAAGATGTTCACCGCGCCCTGCCTTTTGATGCGAGCCTGACTGTACGCTCCCTTTGCTCCGCCTCCCGCTCGAAGAACGCTTCGTGAAGACGCGCGACGACCTCATGCACGCGCGCGCCGTCAACGGCGAATGTCAGGTTGATGCTTGACGCTCCCTGCGAAACGAGCGAGACGTTTATGTCGCTGATGGTGGAAAAGACCCGGGAAGCTATTCCGGGCGTGGAGCGCAGGCCCTCGCCCACCACGCAGACGATTGCGCGCTCCTTTTCAACTTCGACTTCGCCCAGCCGCTTCAGCTCTTCGAGAATAGCGGGCAGGTGGCTCGCGTCATCCAGCGAGATTGAGACGCTGACCTCCGAGGTCGTCACCACGTCAACAGCCGTGCGATGCCGGTCGAAGATTTCAAAGATGGCCCGCAGAAATCCGTACGCGCCGAGCATGCGGCCAGAAGTTATCTGAACAGTCGTGATGCCGGTCTTGTGCGCTATGGCCTTGACGGTGCGCGGCACGGCTTCCGTCTCGAAGCAGACCAGCGTGCCCGCCTCCTTGGGCGCGCGAGAGTTGCGGATGCGTACCGGTATGCGCCGCTCGACCGCCGGTTGAATCGTCTTCGGATGAAGAACTTTAGCGCCGAAGTAGGCCAGCTCCGCCGCCTCCGAATATGAGAGCAGCCGTATGGTGCGTGCGCTTTTGACTACGCGCGGATCCGCCGTGAGCACGCCGGTCACGTCCGTCCAGATCTCAATCTCGCGCGCTTCGCAGCAAGCGCCCACCAGAGCCGCTGTGTAATCGGAGCCGCCGCGCCCGAGTGTCGTCGTGGCGTTCTTCAGGCTGGATGCTATGAAGCCGCCCAGCACGGGCACGACCGAAGACTTAATCAAGGGAAGAAGCTCGCGGCGCGTGCCGGTTTCCGTCTCTTCGTAGATGGGCGAGGCGTTCCCGTATTGATCGTCCGTTCGGATGCAGCGGCGCGCGTCCACATATTTCCCGCGCGCCACCGCTCGCGAAGAGAGAAGGGAGGCGAGCAGCAGGGCCGAAAGACGCTCGCCGTAAGAGACTATCTCGTCCTGTAGGGGCGGGCGCGTCACGGGATGCTGCGCGACTATGCGCAGCAGTTCGTTCGTCTCTCGCTTTGCCGTCTCAATCGCAGACCACGCCGCGTCGCGCGCCTCGCGTTCGGAGAGACTGCGTGCGACTTCCGTGTGCCGCTCGAACTGCGCGTCCAGGGAGCGAGTCGCGCCCTCTGCGTCGCCGCCGGCCGCACGCTCCACGCTCTGTAATAACGCGTCCGTGAAGCGGCTCATGGCCGAGGCGATGACCACCGGGCGAGCATCGCGCAGGGATTCTACAATCCCGGCCACACGCTCGAACGCCGCGAGGTCTTCGACGGACGTGCCGCCGAACTTCATGACTGTGGGCCTCTCGTGAATCTCCATCTTACGAGCCTATAGAATAAGAGACGGGATTTTGAGTATGAAAATAGAATATGAAAATAGAAGAGGCCGGTCGTCTCGTCCCTGAGAGAGAGAAGACGACCGGCCTGGCGGGAGCCGGGCGCGGCGCGTAAAGCGCGCGCACCAGCTCTTGTTCCGAACCGATTAGTCGTAGCCCTCCATCGCCTCAAGAGATGCGATGACAATCCTGCGGATTTAGCCGCAGCGACCAACCCGCCGCATCCCGAAGGCCGTAAGAAAATGCGCGCGAATTTCGGCGACCTGCCCCTTTCATCGAGCGTCCAATCAGATAAGCCTTCAGTCTCTTTTCCCGTCAGCCCGAATACTCTTGGAGGTCGCGCCTCTACTCCATGATTTGAAAGAACAAACGAGAAGCAAACCTAAGCGATTGCCTCTCAACTTGTCAAGCATCTTGCCCGGCTATTACCAGACATCTCCGGCAATCAGGTCTTCGTAGGTATCGCGGCGGCGAATCAGCTCAACGCGGCCCCCCTCGTGTACCATGACGGCCGCTGGCAGAGGGCGGCCGTTATAGGGAAACATCTGCGCCAGCGAGTACGCGCCGCTATTCAAGAGCGCCAGAACTTCGTCCGAATGTACGTCCGCAGGCAGCCTGCGATAATCGGGCAGGCGGCCTTCGCGCTCTATGTCGAAATAGACATCGCCCGAATCACAGAGCGGCCCAGCCACCTTGTACAAAGCCTCGTGCGGCTCGTCCGCCCGCGCAGCGTTAATCAGATGGTAGTACCATTTGTAGTTGTTCATCGAAAGCAGGATGTTGTAACCGGCGTCGGTCAGGAGCCAGGTGTCGTCCGTCTCCGGCCTGCGCTTGAGGTTTCGCACGGTGGTCAGCACGAGTCCTGCGTCGGCAATGACGCTGCGGCCGGGCTCTAGCAGGATTGTGACGTGCTCAAGCAGGTGTTCGCCTTCAGCGTCGCGTGCCGCTTCGCGCGCCGTGCGAAGGGCAGCGCGCAGCACCTCAGCCGGCTCAAGCTCCGCGCCCAGCATGTCGCGCTCGTGCTCGGGCAGCTCATTCGCCATCGAGCGGTCACGCAGGTAGTTGACGGGAATGCCGCCGCCCAGGTTTATGTGCTCAAGCGTGTGGCCCGTCTCGCGGTGAATCGTCACCAGATGCTCCCACATAGTCTTGAAGGCCGCCGCGAAGGGCTCGACGTCGGGCGTCTGCGAGCCGACGTGTATGTGTATGCCGCAGAGGTGAATCAGGTCGGGATGTCTCAGCCCCCTGCGAAAAGCTTCCAGAACTTCGGATGAAGAGATGCCGAACTTGGAGGTGAGAAGCGCCGTCTGTAACCCTAAGTGCGAGCGCGTCCCTATCTCGGGCACTAGCCGTAGGGCTATGCGAGCGCGAGTGTTAAGGCGGCGCGCGGCCTCTTCAATCAGCTCTATCTCGTAGACAGAATCCACGTTGATGGAATAGATGCCAGCCCGCACGGCCTCTTCGATTTCCGCGGGCGTCTTGCTGGTGCCGTTGAAGATAATCTGGTCCGGATGAAAGCCCGCGCGAAGGGCCTTGTAAAGCTCGCCGCCTGAATTGACTTCGAGGTCGATGCCGGCGTCGCGCACGGTCCTGAGCACGGCCATGTTCGAGTTGGCCTTGGACGCGTAGCAGAACTTCATTGGATGCTCTACGGCTCGCGCCGCTGATTTCAGACGCTCTATGTTCGAGCGTATGCGCGGCTCTGAAAAGACGAAGAGGGGCGTTTCGTACTCGCGCGCCAGCTCGAGCGCATCCACGCCGTTGATAGTAAGATGGCCGCCCCGCGTCTCTAAATAATCCGGAATTGCCCATGCCGGACTGGAGGCGACTCCCGTTGATGACATGTGATAAAAGCTCCTTCGAGATGGGTCGTCAGGCGCGAATCGGAAAAGTATAACCGTACGCGCGCCCCGGCGAAGATAGTCCGACAACAGGCGCGCGTCAAGCTCCTATGATAACGGGGGACTGTATTTAGAATGAGCATGGAAGAAATAGACTGGGAAGAGGTCAGGCGTGATTATCCCGCGACGGCCAACTCGGCCTATTTGAACAGCGCGGCCGCAGGGCCAGTGATGCGACAGGCTTTCGAGGCGGCTGCATCTTTCTACAGAGAGATGATGGAAGAAGGGGACGCGCGCTGGGAAGAGTGGCTCGAGAGGCGCGAGCGTGTGCGCGAGCGTGTGGCACGCTTCATCAACGCAGAGCCGGAAGAGATTGCTTTTACCACTAACACCTCTGCGGGCATGAATCTGATTGCGGATGCGCTCATGGGGCGCGGCTCTGTTATCTCGTGCGACCTGGAGTTTCCCGTCTCCACCTGGCCCTGGATTCACAGGGGCTGCGCCCTTGAGTTAATAGCGGCGCGCGAAAGCGGCGGCGTAATCGAGGCCGAGGATGTCAGGCGGGCTATGACTGCGAGCACAGGCATCATCTCTCTCAGCCACGTTCAATTCTCTAACGGCCTGCGCGCGCCGCTCGAAGAGATAGGCTATGTGAAGGGCCGCCACGCGTTCGTGGTCAACGCCAGCCAGTCTGCGGGAGCGCTTGCGCTGGACGTAAAGCGAATGAAGATTGATGCGTTGTGCGCGACCGGCCACAAGTGGATGACGGCCGGCTACGGCGCAGGCTTTGTTTACCTCAGCCAGGAGCTGCTTGCGGAAACGAAGCCGCGCGCAATCGGTTGGCTCAGCGTAGAAGACCCCTTCCGGCTACTTTATAGCCGGGACTTCAGGGTGCGGGATGACGCGGCCGCCCGCGCGGAGCTTGGCTGCCCGCACTTCGCCGGAATCTTCGCGCTCGGCGCAAGCGTCGGCCGGTTTTTGGAGATAGGAAAAACGGATGTAGAAGCGCGCGTGCTTCAGCTTAATCGCTCCTTAACAGAGAAGCTTAGGGAGGCGGGCCGCCGCGTGCTCTCGCCTCTGAAGACAGAAGAAGCACGCTCCGCACAGACGCTGGTAGCAGCATCTGACCCCGGGGCCCTGACCGAATACCTCTTCTCACGCGGCATCCCCGTCACGGAAAAACCCGAAGGCATACGCGTCAGCACACACCTCTTCAACAACGAGGAGGACATAGCGCGGCTGATAGAAGCGCTCGGAGAAAGTGGGATGGAGGATAGGGGTTAGGGGAAAGAGAGCTGGATCTTCTTTTACCATCCCCCACCCTCTATCCCTATCCCTTTTCTCATTCTCGTCCCATGTTCTGGCGCTCTATCATCCATTGCGGGTAGAGCTGTTGCGGTTGAGTAGTTTCGTTCAGGCGGGCTACCTCTTCCGGGCTCAATTCAATCCCGGCGCTCCTGAGGTTGTCTTCCAGTTGCGACATCTTGTTGGCGCCTATGATTATGGAAGTGACGCCGGGTTGAGCCAGAAGCCATGCGAGCGCTACCTGCGCGACGGTGGCGTCCCTGGCTGCCGCGACTTCGTCCAGCGCGTCTACGGCATCAAAGCCGCGCGCTTCGTCTATCGGCGGAAAGTTGAAGCCTGAGCGGCGCGCGCCTTCGGGGCTCGGGGCATCGCGCCTGTACTTTCCTGTGAGAAAGCCGCCCGATAGGGGCGACCACGGCAACACGCCCAGGCCCTCTTCTACGCAGAGCGGCAGCAGCTCGTGCTCAAGATCGCGCCCCACAAGCGAGTAATAGGCCTGAAGCGAGACGAACCGCTCCCAGTCGTGCGCTCCGGCCAGCACGAGCGCCTTCATAAGGTGGCGCGCAGACCAGTTGGAGCAGCCCAGGTATCTCACCTTGCCTTGTCTGACAAGGTCGTCCAGCGCGCGAAGCGTCTCTTCCACAGGCGTCACCACGTCCCAGCCGTGCACCTGATAGAGGTCTATGTAGTCGGTGCCTAACCTCTTGAGACTCTGCTCGCAGGCGGCCATGATGTGCTGGCGCGAGAGCCCCACGTTGTTCACATCCGTCGTCCCGGCCTGCGCCGCTTCGCTCATGGCCGAGCGCACTTTAGTGGCAATGACGACGCTGTCGCGCCTCACACCCGACGAGGCGATTGCCCGGCCCAGCAGCTCTTCCGACTCGCCGTAGGAATAGACATCGGCCGTGTCGAAGAAGTTTATCCCGGCATCCAGAGCGCGCCCGACCATTCGGTTTGCGCCTTCCTGATCGACCTCCGCTATGTTGTAGAACTTCTCACCGAAGGTCATAGTTCCCAGGCAAAGCTCCGAAACCTTGAGCCCTGTATTTCCAAGCCTGCGATATTTCATCTCTTCCTCCGCCTTGATAAAAGATTATTGATGAGCAGTGATGCACTTTGAGCGTAAAGCACGCCCCTGGCTAATCACTCCGAACCGGCGCTCTGTTGAAGCTTTTGAAGATACAATACCAGCGCCCTGATGGAAGTCAAAACGCGCCGCCGCACGCCCGCGTCTTTAAAGATTGAGTCAAAGGAAAGATGCGCTTTACTGAGCGCTGCCGATAATCAAATCTCTATTCTCGTAACCTATCTCCTTATCCCGCTCAGCCAGGATTTTGTAGACGGCGTCGAGCAGCGCGTTCGCTTTCTGATAAGCTCGCTTCTCTTTAATCTCGGTCGCGTTCCTCGGCCCGGAGACTTCTATGGAGGACTTCCGTCCACCTAGATTGATGTTGAGCGCAATCCTGAAATATCTACTGACGCCGCTCTCGGCCTCCGCCGCGGCGAGCGTGTCGGACGTGAGAAGCTCGTTGTCGCGCACGAGTTTCTTCAACTGTTCCAACTCTTCATCTCTGAGGCGGAAGCTCTTCCTGACCGGAACGCTCCTGGAGCCGCCCCGACCCGCATAGCTCTTCTCATAAAGAAGCTCTTGTCCCTTAAGCGTAATGCGGGTCGTCTGCGAGTGGCTGTCGCGGCTGCGCTCGCCGCGCGTTAAAGAGATGCTGAATGAAAAATCTTCCGGCCCGCGGCCATCGACCGCAAATGGAAGCAGAAGTGCCAAAAGACTCAAAGCAATCAAGCGCCGCATGGCCTGCCCCTTTCCTTAATCCTGACCCGCCTCAGAAGATGCGGGAATGCTACCACCCGCGTTGAATCTGCCAGCGCTCAACTACTCGCCCCTGTTCGAGCACGTTGTAGTGCGAGTGCTGGGCTGCCGTCAGGCATGAATGATTTGCAAGGACGCGAACGCGCGTGCCCACCTTCAGGCGATTAAAAGTCTCTTCGTCATTTACCAGAACCTCGCCGTGCTCCTGCGAAAGCCCCGCGAGCCTTGCGCCCGTGTCGCGTCCCTCAATATCGAGCACCCGGCCGTAGCCGCAATCCGGATCAAGCTCAACAGCGCCCCTGTCCTTGGAGAGGGCAATCGCTCCGGCATCAATCACGACTTTGCGTCGCGCGGCGTCTTTGTGAACGACCGCGGCCAGCACGGTGAGCCCGCAATCATCAAAGCCGCAACTGCCGAGCGTGGCCTGAAAGGCGTCGAAGAAGATGTAGTTGCCGGGACGCGCTTCGTCAATCCCTTCCAGGTGGTCTACGTGCGTCATGGTCGGCGTAGAGCCTATGCTCACGACGGGAACAGGAATGTCCAGAGAGCGCAGCCGCTCTGCCAACTGAATCATAGAATCCCTTTCGTGGCGTGCGAGCGCGAGCAGTTCTTCACGGTTGCGGCAATGATAGGAATGGCCCGCGTGCGTCAGTATTCCTTTGAAGCGAAGGTGGGACGCATCAAGGATGCGTCGGGGAATCTCAAGAGCTTCTGCCGATTGCGGCTCTACGCCGCAGCGATGATAGCCGCAGTCAATCTTCAGGAAGAGGTCAACGGAAACGCCTGCTCGACGGGCGCGCTCGTTAAGCTGCGCGGGAATTCCAGCGTCGTCCGTGATGAGGGCGAAGCTTTCGCACCGGCGCGAAATCTCAATCGCTTCATCGAATTTGCCCGGCTCAACCGGCACCGCGTAGAGGATGTCCGTGAAGCCGTGCTGCGAAAAGGCCCTCGCTTCAAAAAGCGTGGAGACGGTGATCGCGCCACTGTGCCCTGCGGTCTGAAGGCGCGCGACCTCCACGCATTTATGCGTCTTGACGTGCGGGCGAAGTTCAGCGCCCGAAGCGCGCACGCGCTCGCTCATGCGCTCTGCGTTTCTTCGCACGCGATCGATATCCAGCACAAGGCAGGGAGTTTTAAGCTCTTCAAGCTCCATTCTTATGACTCAATATAATCGCTCTCTCATCAATCAGCCAGCGCCCGGCCCGCAGGTAGAATCCACTACCGATGTCGTTCAGCCTGACACGATATAGTGTATGATGAGCGGGCAGAAGGGCCGGTCATGGCGCGAAAAGTAGAAAGTTTCGTTCTCCTCTCAACTGGCACAGGATTTGTTAGCTCTTTTACGCAAGGGAGGTCGGTATGACATCAATTAACATCAAACAGAGAGTTGGCGGGGCAATTCTAGGCATCTCTATTATCTTTGGCGCGGGCTTTATGCCGGGCACGATTGCCCAGGCGCAGTCACGCAACGACGGTTTTTATGGCGGTCAGGATCGTGACCGCGACGGCCGCGACAGGGGACGCCGGCGCGGGCGGGACTGGGATCGTTACGGCAGGTGGGGCGGCTCTTATGAGCTGAGGCAGACGGCCCTCAACGCCGGTTACAACGAAGGTGCCAAGGAAGGCCGCAAAGATAGAAGCAAGGGCAGGCGCTTCGACTTCTACAGCAAGAGCGAATTCCAGAAGGCCACAAAGGATTACAACTCGCGCCTTGGCGATAGAGAGCTTTATCGCCGCTACTTCCAGCAGGGCTTCGAGAACGGCTACACGGACGCCTACAGAGGCTACTAAGTAAAAGCCCCAACATTCCGAGTCCCAAGACCCGGGTCAAGAATTCATTCTTTTGACCCGGGTCTTGGGACTTGAGTTTTGGGACTCTTATTTCATGCGCGAGAGTATTCCGTCGGGCGCGGCGAATCGCTGTAGCTTGCTGTAAGGGATTGTGACTATATCGGCGCAGGCTTCTATGACGTGCGGCCAGCTGGGCTGAATCTGCAATCCCGCGCCGGAAAAGTTGTAGTTGAAGGTCGTGCCTTCAAGGTTATCCATCGTGTAGGGTGAATCGCAGTTATCGTCCGTGTCTCTGCCGGAAGCCTTGATGCGCTCCGCCGACTCTATCCTCGCGCCGAAGACGGTTTTCAGTATCGCCTGCTTGTCGGCTTCGTAATTCCTGAACAGCTCCGAGAACTCCACCAGCTTTCCCGTGCGCAGGTCGAAGGTTTTCGAGATGTTATCGTCGTTGGTCGGATAGGGGCCGCCGCACCAGTATTGAGACGAAGCGTAAATGCTAAAGATGTCCCGGTCTGCGTAACCCACCCTTGACCGCACCCTGAAGTACGAACCCTTTCCGCTACAACCTGCGGCCGTGAACTCTTTCGTCGCGGCATCTATCTGGCGATTGACCTCGCGCATCACGCGCGCGTCCCTGTAACGAGTCAGTCGCGGATACAGTATGCGCGTGCGCCCCACGCGCGTCTTGGCGTAGCCTATGCCGCTGCTGCCGCCGCGAGTTTGTGAAAGCACTGTCTGTTGACCGGCGCTCCCGGCTGACAGGAGAATCGCGGCGGCCATCAGCAGTACGGACAGAAAACGAAGTTGCATGCTTTTTTATCCTTTGATTATTACGGTCTGAAAAAAACCTGTTTCGTCGAAGATACACAATAAATGCGAAAGGCAAAAGTTAAGGGAATGAAGATGCTCGTTCGACTTCTAAACTTTTGCCTCCTGCCTTTTTACTTTCGCCTTACTTAGCCGTCGGCCTGAGGAGCCATGTGAAGAGAATGGTCATAAGACAGAGCGCCAGTATGACTTCGGCCCAGAAGAAGGAGATGAAATCGCTGAAGGCCCCTATGGGCGGGACTCCCGGCTGGCTGTTTCTGACGGCGACCATGGCGAATAGAAGCGCCGAGAGGAATGAGAACATGCCCACCTCTATCTTGCGCCCGCGCAGCAGTACGCTCAGCACAAGCAGCAGAACTCCTATGGCCGCGCCCCACATCAGGGCTGAGATGAAGAGCGAAAAGAAGATGACCGTGGAAGAGCGCGAGATGGTCATGTCAATGCCCACATAATCGTCCGTGCTTTCCTTGGTTTTCGCCGCCGCGATTTTCATCCCGGGAATCGAGCCGTAAAAGTCCACGTCAATCGAGACATCTTCGTCGCCCGCCCCGGCCTCATCCTTATCCTGTGTGCCTGGCTGCTGCTGCTGCGCCGCAGCTTCGCCGGGCGTGGGCGAGGCGACAGGCTGCGTCGCGCCTTCAGAACTCGCCGGAGCGGCGTTCGACGCCGGCGTGGGAGAAGCGGCAGCGCCTTTATCAGCGCCCGGCGCGGACGGCCTTGACGCCGCCTCCGTGAAATACAGCTCAAGGAACGCGCTGTGCTTGTCAAAGGGGTAATCGGTTACTAAACCGTCATACATGCTGATGGTTACGTCCAGAGGGTTCATGCGCTTGTCTTTGGGAAAATCGTGCTCCTGTTTTCCCGTAGCGCTGTTGACGTAGAGCTTGAGCGGGCGCA
>DASVVZ010000309.1:0-1729 GCA_036389875.1 Pyrinomonadaceae bacterium | reverse complement strand
AACCGCACTGTGCCCAGGTGCGGGAACTGCTTGTCGGATTGATAATCGGCGTTTGAATCCAGAAAGTTGAGCGCCGCCCACAGCGTCTTGATGCGGGCAGAGGCCGCGCCCGACAACTCCAGCTCCTCTTCGAACGGGCTGTCGAAGCCTTTGCGCAGAAAGCTTATCCGCCCGCGCCCCTGCGCGTCGTGCTCTATGCGTATCCGGCTGACCAGAAAATCCGGCTGAGTGAATTCGTAGATGTAGCGCGAGTCGTCAGCTTCAACCTCGGGAGCCGACGCGGACTGGGCCTGTGCGCCGCTCCTGTCGCGCGTGTTCTGCTTGGCGGGCCGGGACTGCGCCGCAGCGCAAATAGCCGCGCTCAGGATTACAGCGAGCGCGGCTATTTGAAGCCCTAAGTGGTTCCAATCTCTTCTCTTCATTCAAACTTGACGGAGACCAGCTTGGATACTCCAGCATCCTCCATCGTCACGCCGTAGAGGGCGCGGGCCATCTCCATCGTACGCTTGTTGTGCGTGATGACTATGAACTGCGTCTCGGCGGCCATCTGCCCTATCTTGGCCGTGAAGCGCCCCACGTTCGCTTCGTCCAGCGGCGCGTCCACCTCGTCCAGCAGGCAGAAGGGCGACGGGCGATAGCGGAAGATTGCCAGTACCAGCGAGAGCGCAGCCATGGCCTTTTCGCCGCCCGAGAGCAGCAGCACGTTCTGAAGGCGCTTGCCCGGCGGCTGGGCTATAATGTCAATGCCGGACTCTAACACATCGTCGGCGTCAATCATACTCATCTCGCCGCGCCCGCCGCCGAACAGTTCCTGGAACAGCTCGCCGAAGTTGCGGTTAATCTCCTCGAACGCGTGACGGAAGCGCTCCCTGGAGCGGCGCTTAATCTCGCGCAGGGCCTCTTCCGTAGAGGCTATGCCGTCGATGATGTCCTGACGCTGGCCGGTCAGGAAAAGCAGCCGCTCTTCGGACTCCGACAACTCTTCGAGCGCCATCATGTTGACGGCGCCAAAGCTCTCCACGCGGGCCCGCAGTTCTTCGACACGGGCTCGCCCGGCATCAAGGTCAAACTCATCTTCCACTGCCATCTCACGCGCCAAATCCTCGAGCGACTGGTTCAGCTCCGAATGACACGCCTCGCGCACGTAGCCCAGACGCGCTGTGGCTTCCGCTCGCTGCACTTCCAACTGCGCGCGGCGCTCACGCGACTGCGCCGCCTGTTGATTCAGCTCCGACAGCCTAATGGCCAGAGCATCGGCGCGAGAGCGAGCTTCTTCTAGACGGGCCGCAGACTCTGCTATCTCTCTCTCTTCACGCTCGCACTCTTCGGAGATGCTGCTCTCGCTCTTTTCCATCTCCGCGATCGACTGGCGCAGGCTGTCAAGCCTCTCTCCCATCTCAAGGGTTTCGCGGGCGTGCCGCTCGAGCCGCACGCCAAGCTCAGTCCGTTCCGCCTCCATGCGTCTAAGCTCGGAGGCAGTCGCGCGCCGTCGCTCGGCTGCCGCGGCTGCGCCCGCGCGTTCCGTGCCGAGCATCTCGCTCTCGGCCTCCGCCTCGCGGCGCGCGTTAGCGAGACGGGTCGCGGCCTCGGCCACTTGCTGCGAAGCGGCGGCGCGCAGGCTTTCGGCCGATCCGGCTTCGGAGAGCGCAGCCGCCCGGCGCTCTTCCAGTTCAAGCCGCTCTTCGGCAAGACGCGCTGCGTCGTCGGCCACCACGCGCATGTGCCGCTC